>CAZMNC010000001.1:0-3193 GCA_964567535.1 uncultured Desulfobacterales bacterium
ATATTTTTTCTTTAAAAACTAATACTTATGCTGTTATAGGGAATGATCTTCATCCTGCACTTAAAAAGTTAGACGTGATAATATTATCAAGATTGATATTTCAACATGTACTGGGCTTTTCTAAAGAAGATATGGACAATAGCAATATGTTTTATTATACAACAGATATAGATAAAGCTATATCTTTAGTAAAAAAAGGTAATTATCAAATGGCTTTTTTGTTAAATCCTACTAAAATAGATCATATAAAAGATATAACAGAAAATTCATTAATTATGCCAAGAAAATCTACATATTTTTATCCAAAAATACTTACAGGATTAGTATTCAATAAAGTGGATCCAGATGAGATTATCCAATTCCCATAGTTTTGAACTAAAGCCCAATGAATCTATTGATTATTTTCTTGACGGAAGATTGAAAATTATTCAGTCTAAGTATGGTTATAGATTTTCAATAGATGCTGTATTTATTTCTGAATTTGTTACTCCCAGAAAAGGAGATATTGTTGTAGATTTAGGAACAGGATGTGGTGTAATATTGCTTTTACTACTTCTAAGACACAAACTTTCATGTGCAATAGGTATTGAAATACAAAAAGAACTTGCATTTCAGGCCCATAGAAATGCTATTTTAAACGGTTTTCAAGACAAAATGCATATAATAATAGGAGATATTAGAAGATTGCCTTTTATTTCAGGATTTGCAGATGTAGTAGTATGTAATCCACCTTATAGAAAAATAGGAAGTGGAAGAATTAATCCAGATCCAACCAAGGCTATAGCAAGGCACGAACTACTTATTTCCTTAAACGATATATTATCTACTTCTAAAAGACTTTTAAAGAAAAAAGGAAGATTAGCTTTAATATATCCTGCGGAAAGGGTATGTGAAGTTATGGTAAAATTAAATAAATGTGGTTTTGAACCAAAAAGGATTCAAATAGCTTATCCTGATCTTTATTCAAGGGCCAGTTTGGTATTGATAGAGGCTTATATAGGAGCAAAGCCTGGAATGACAATAGAACCTCCTATAATAGGACAAGGTAATTATGCTATTCCATCTTGAATTTTATTTCTTTTACAGCTTTTCTACCTAAGGTAGAATTAATTTTTTCTTTTATTTCTTTTTGTTTATATCTAAGTTCTTGAATCCATATAGGACTTGATACACGAAGAAATAATACTTTATTTTTAATTTTGATTGGATATGCATTTTTTGCTATATTTTTATCTATTAATTTTTCCCATACTTTCCATATTTGTCCATCTTCCAAGTCAAAAGGTAACCCTTGTTTTCCTAATTGAGAAATAATATCTTTTAATGGAGTAAGTGTTTTGTTCTTTTCCCCTTGACTTTTCATTTTCTTGCCTATATCCTCAAAAAAAATAAACTTATATAACTAAAATATATTATGAACTGGGATTGGGATAAATGGCAAGAAAAAAAAGATAGGCCAGCCTCTTATGATTTATGGAGTAAGATAAAAAGGACGGGTAAAGACGGTGGGAATAGATTCCCTGGTGAAATAGTTATTCTAGTTTTATTCTTTTTATTTTTAGCATATGGCTCTGTTTTTACGGTTGGAGTAGATGAAGTAGGTATTATACAAAGATTTGGTAAATATGTTCGTACTGTTCAACCTGGCCTTAATTTTAAACTTCCTTTTGGTATAGAAAAAGTTACTAAAGTAAAAATAAGACATATATATAAGGAAGAATTTGGCTTTAGAACATTGCAAGCAGGCATAAGAACTAGATATGCTACAAGTGGTATATATAAAAGAGAATCACTAATGCTTACAGGGGATTTAAATGTAGCAATTGTCCCTTGGGTTGTTCAGTATCGTATTAGTAATCCCTATGACTACCTGTTTAAAGTGAGAAATGTAAGAGATACATTGAGAGATCTTGCAGAAGCCTCTATGAGAATGGTAATAGGAGATCGTAGTATAAATGAGGTATTGACAAAAAGACAAGAAATTGCTTTTGAAGCTGAAAGGATATTACAGAAAAAACTTGATGAAGTGCAGACAGGTATAAAAGTAGTTAATATAGAGCTAAAAAAGACTAATGTGCCCGAGCCTGTACAACCTTCTTTTAATGAAGTGAATCAAGCTATTCAAGAAAGAGAAAAACTTATATATGAAGCCAGGGAGCAATATAACAAAAAAATTCCAGCCGCCAAAGGCAAAGCAGCTCAGATGATAAAGGAAGCAGAGGGATATGCTATTGCAAAAGTAAATAGAGCAAGAGGTCAAGCAGCCAGGTTTCTTGATTTATATTCAGAATATAAAAAAGCTAAAGATATAACAGTAAAACGTTTATATTTAGAGTCAATAGAAAAGGCTCTTTCTAAGGTTGGTAGGATCTATATCATAGATAAGAAGCAAAAAAATTTATTAAATTTGCTTGATCTCAGTGTTAAAAAAGAGAACAAATAGATAGGAATATGATGAATAAAACAAGATTTTTAACAATACCTATTATAATTATCTTAATTATTTTGTTTTCCTCTATGTATACTGTAGATGAGACACAACAAGTTGTGGTTACTCAATTTGGAAAACCTGTTAAAGTTGTCAAGAAAGCAGGTTTATATTTCAAATTACCTTTTGTTCAACAGATTCACTATTTTGCAAAAAATATTTTAGAATGGGATGGTGATCCTGGTCAAATTCCTACAAAAGATAAGACTTTTATATGGGTGGATACTTTTGCAAGATGGAAGATAGTAGATCCTCTTAAATTTTTTCAAACAGTCAATAATGAAATGGCTGCTCAAGCTCGATTGGATGATATTATAGATTCTGCGGTAAGGAATGTTATAAGTTCTTATCCTTTAATAGAGACGGTTAGATTAAGCAATAGAAAATTGGATACGTTTGAAATGGTGCTTGGCCACGAGCTTAAGATCAAATTGCCTTCAATTAAGGTTGGAAGGCAAGGTATATTAGAAATGATAAAAAAACAGGCTGAACCTAAACTAAAAGATTTTGGTATTCAATTGGTGGATGTAGATATAAAGAGAGTGAATTATATAGAACAGGTGAGACGTGCTGTTTATTCAAGGATGATAGCTGAAAGGAAAAGAATAGCTGAAAAATTTCGCTCAGAAGGGAGAGGTGAAGCTCGTAGAATAGAGGGAGATATGGAAAAGGAACTTAAAAAGATTATGTCTGAAGCATATGAGA
>CAZMNC010000002.1:0-3245 GCA_964567535.1 uncultured Desulfobacterales bacterium
TGTTCTGTGATCAGTTGAACGCTCATACATCTTACCTCCTCCTTTTATCTATTATCATCTTTTTCATAAAGCGTTCAACTAACACCTTTTAAACCCTATTTTTGTCTAAATTGGACTGAAACATTATATAAGTAGACGTCCCAAAAGGATTCCTAACAGGATAGATCAGGCACTTGAATCCTTAGTGGTACAAGAGGCAAAGAGGACAGGATTCAGATACAGAAGACTTTCTTCTTACATACAAAGAAAATACAGCATAAAGATAAGTGAAAACACAATAAAGGTGATATAAAAGAGAAAGCTCTTCCCCAGTATGAATACAATATCATAGATGCGTGTACAAGGGCACGTTTCACAGCATATTCATATGAGTTAAATTCCACATTTGGCTTTATGTTCATAGTATTGGTTGGACTGTGGTTAAGGGCTCATGGAGTAAGAACTCCTATAAATATAAGGCTTGATAATGGGAAGGAGTTTTGTGCAGGAAGTGAAAAAAAACTAAGACAATGGAATGAATACTTAAGCCCCCTTTGTATAAAGCTTGATCCTATTGCTCCAAGAGCAACCTATCTTATGGGTATAATAGAAAACTCCCACAGGGCAGATGATGAGTATTTTCTTATGATTCAGGGAGAAACACTAATACAGCCCAGTTTCTTTATAAGGCACAGAGATGGCAGGATACATGGAATTTCCACAGACCCAGTTATGGTATTGCTATGAATGGATTAACCCCTTATGAAAAATTAAAGCAGAAAGATACTATGTTAAATAAACATATCCTTTCCTGTAATGCTTATGGAGACTGTTTTCACAAAAGTGGGTTTGTTTACTAAGTACTTTATCAATAAAAAGGGTGGTAAATATGTCTATACCAAGTGCCGATATAAGTAGACCTCCTAAAAAGACACCTAACCAGAGCATATTTATTTTTCTTTCCCGATATGAATACAAATTATAATGGGCACATTTCACAGCATCAATTGGATTATGGTTAAGAGCTTAAACTCCCACAGGGCATATGATGATTACTCTCTTATGATTCAGAGAGATGCACTAATACATCCCAATTGCTATATAAAGCACAAAAATAACAATATACATGGAATTTTTATAAACTTCCATGATAAGTGCTTTTTTAATAAAAAAGGTGGTAAGCATATGTATACCAAGTGCCAAAATTTATAACTTATGTTTTATTGTGAGCTATAATATTATTATTTTTAAAAATTGATACACATTGTATATTAAAATATTATATATCAATAATTAATATTATGTAGTATGTCAAAAAAAAGATATAATGCTATCTTAAATATAGACTTAAAAAATATCAAAGACTTTCTTCCTGATAAGCCAGGAGTTTATTTTTTTAAAGATACAAAGGAAACTATTATATATGTAGGAAAAGCAAAAAGCCTTAAAAAACGAGTATCCTCATATTTCGCAAAAAAGCATCTAACCAACAAGATAGTAAATATGATGAATAAAGCAAAATCATTAGAATTTATTGTTACATCCAATGAAAAAGAAGCTCTTCTTTTGGAGAGCAATTTAATAAAAAAATTTGAACCCAAATATAATGTAGTTTTAAGAGATGATAAAAGATACCCTTGTATACGGCTTGATATGAATGAGCCATTTCCAAGACTTATAGTTACAAGAAAAATAGAAAGAGATGGAGCCATATATTTTGGTCCATTTCATTCCGCATCATCTATGAGAAACACATTGAGATTTATAAATAAAACGTTCAAATTAAGAAGCTGCAAAAATATTCCAAAAAACAAAAGGCCGTGTCTGAATTATCAGATAGGTCAATGTCTCGGCCCTTGTACAGGTGAAATATCTGAACAAGATTATATGGATATGGTCAATAATGCAAGGTTATTCCTTGAAGGAAAAGGTAAAGAACTTATTGAAAAACTTACAAAAGATATGATGAATGCTGCTAACAAACTCGAATTTGAAAAAGCAGCTCGTATAAGAGATCAAATAAAATCAATAAAAAAGGTATTAGAAAAACAACAGATGATTTCTTCTATACCAGAAAATATAGATGTAATAGGTATTGCATATCAAGAAGACATATATCAGGTACTAATCTTTATTATAAGAGAAGGATATATGATAGGATCAAAAAAAATTGTGCTTCAAGAAAAGGATAGTACAATGACAGAAATTATTGAAGCCTTTATAAAGCAGTACTATCCCCATATAAGTAATGTGCCTGATGAAATTATAGTACCTATAGAAATAGAAGAAAAAGATATAATAGCTGATTGGATCTCAGAACTTTCAAATAAAAATATAAAAATAACCTATCCTCTTAGTAAAAGAAAAAAAGAATTACTATATATGGCTATGAAAAATGCCGAGGAAATGCTTTATACTTCTTTAAAAGCAAAAGAGAACGGTCTACTTGTCCAAATGAAAGAGGTATTAAATCTTAAAAAAGTTCCAAATAGGATAGAAGCAATCGACATATCTCAAATAAGAGGTAAACAAGCAGTAGGGTGTATTGTTACATTTTTAAACGGAAAACCATATAAAAAAGGATACAGAAATTTTAGAATAAAAGGCAATTATATAGATGACTATTCTATGATGGTAGAGGTTATTAAAAAAAGAGTAAAAAAAGGAGATCTTCCTGACTTATTCATAATAGATGGAGGAAAAGGTCATCTAACGGCTATAAAAAATGCAATAATAGAAGAGGGAATACAAAACACATTAGATCTAATTGCAATTGCAAAATCAGATAAAGTTTATAATAGATCTGATAAGATATATCTTGTTGGAAAAAAAAGTGCACTACAAATACCAAATGATCATCCAGTACTTTTATTTATAATGAAAATTAGAGATGAGGTTCACAGAAGAGCTATCACATATCATAGAAAATTAAGAAATAAAGAAGAAATATATTCTATATTAAATGATATTCCAGGTATAGGCGAAAAAAGAATGAAACAATTACTAAGAGAATTTAAAGATATAAATGAAATAATCAAAGCTTCTATTGAAGAAATCACAAAAATATCCGGCATAAATACAAAACTCGCCCATCATATAAAATCTTATATCTGTAAGAATAAAAAAAATAACTAAGATAAAAAGAAATCTTTTACACTACCTACTCAAAGGACAGAAATGAAAAATTTATTAACTTCTAACATACTAGTCATTTTTTTAAGCGTCCCCAAGGGGATTTGAACCCCTGTTGCCGGCGTGAAAGGCCG
>CAZMNC010000003.1:0-15345 GCA_964567535.1 uncultured Desulfobacterales bacterium
CACCTAGTCCTCACCGTTTACGGCGTGGACTACCAGGGTATCTAATCCTGTTCGCTCCCCACGCTTTCGCGCCTCAGCGTCAGTATCGGGCCAGGGAGCCGCTTTCGCCACCGGTGTTCTTCCCGATATCTACGGATTTCACCCCTACACCGGGAATTCCGCTCCCCTCTCCCGTACTCTAGTATAGCAGTATCAACCGCACTTCCGGGGTTGAGCCCCGGGCTTTCACGGCTGACTTGCTATACCGCCTACACGCCCTTTACGCCCAGTGATTCCGAGTAACGCTAGCGCCCTCCGTATTACCGCGGCTGCTGGCACGGAGTTAGCCGGCGCTTCCTCTGGCGGTACCGTCAAAGCTTATGGCTATTAACCATAAGCTTTTCTTCCCACCTGACAGGGCTTTACGACCCGAAGGCCTTCTTCACCCACACGGCGTTGCTGCGTCAGGGTTTCCCCCATTGCGCAAGATTCCCCACTGCTGCCTCCCGTAGGAGTCTGGCCCGTGTTTCAGTGCCAGTGTGGCTGATCGTCCTCTCAGACCAGCTACCCGTCATAGCCTTGGTAGGCCCTTACCCTACCAACTAGCTGATAGGCCGCGGGCCCCTCCCTAAGTGGCAACTTCCATGGAGAGGTCACCTTTCACCCCCGAAGCTACAACTCCAGAGGCTATATCCGGTATTAGCCCCGCTTTCGCAAGGTTATCCCGGTCTTAGGGGCAGGTTACCCACGTGTTACTCACCCGTTCGCCGCTTTACTCCCATACCCGAAGGTATGGTTTCTCGCTCGACTTGCATGTGTTAGGCACGCCGCCAGCGTTCACTCTGAGCCAGGATCAAACTCTCCAGTTTAATATAAAAAACCGCCCAGAGATCCTCATGGACTCGCTATTCAGTTTTCAAAGAACAAATGATTTATTATTTCTATAAATACTAAAAAGCTACTCTTCAAATGTCAAGAATTAACTTTCGAGCTGTCTCGTTTATCCGAAAGCGGTTTATATAAATAACAAATTTTTCATCCTTTGTCTATACAATTTTTAAAACTATTTTTAAAATATTGTTTTATAGTATTTAGTACATATGTTTGGAACTCAAAAACATTGTCAATATTAGTTTTAATCTCTATTATGCTGGATTTATTTGTATTAACACACTCTTTATAAGTATTTAATAATTCGCTAATGTTTTTAGGGCAAAAATAAGGTAGTCCCATAAAGGAACTGATTCCTTGAAATGAAGAAATATTATGAGGAACAACAAAATATTTTTTAAATATATCCTCAAATTTAGATATAGGTAAAAAAGAAAAAATCCCGCCTCCATTGTTATTTATCAATATAATTATCAAAGGAGCATGAATAGAATTTAATATAAATAATGAATTTAAATCATGCAAAAATGCTATATCTCCAATTATAAGGGTAACTAAGTTATTAAGTCCCTCAGCAAAACCAGTAGCTGTTGCTATTATACCATCAATCCCACTAGCACCTCTATTAGCTGCTATATTAACATTGGATTTATTGAATTGAGCATACATATCCATATTCCTTATAATCAAACTATTAGATAAAAATAATCCGCTATTTTCAGGAATATATCTGGAAATAAAATATGCTAAAGAAGCTTCATTTATTGAATCAAGATCTTGAAAAGAACTTTTAAGAATTGATGAAACCTTACAAGAAATCTGTTTTAGTTTATCCAATATATTACTTTTTTGAGGATGAATAAAAGGAATTATACTTTCACAAAATTTCTCTATATTTACCGAGATTTGCATAGTACTAATATGATTTGGATCCTGACGAAATGGATGATCTTTAATAACTACATACTCTTTTGGTTTTACTTGCTGTATAAAATCAAAAATATATTTTGAAATAGGAATGCTTCCTATGTGCAATATAACATCAGGAGAAATATAATTAGAAACAAATCTTAAAAGAAGAACAAAATTTGGTAATGAATTTTGAAGTAAAGTGGGATTTATTTGTGACCTTATATCTAATAAAACTGGCCAATTAATATTTTTTACAAATTCTAAAACTGCTTTTTTTTCCTTCTTTTTTAATCCACCTATTATTATAAAACCTCTTTTTGCGTTATTAATTATATCAACTATATTTTTTAATTCAATACCATCAATAAATGTAGTTGGAATAGAATATTTTGTATAAACCCGTTCTGATATAAACCATTTATATGCAGACTCTTTATAAGTTAAAGAAAATTCTTCTTGTTCAGGAGAAAGGGGTTCCCTGAACATACAGTTCAAATGAACAGGGCCTTGGGGATAAGATAAACATCTAAATATTGCTTGATCTATTGTTGTTAATACCATCTGAACTGGAATATTCTCATTTGGGCATGGTAAATTAAAAAAAAATCTTACATACTTACCAAATATATCACTTTGATATATAGTTTGATTTGCTTTAGTATCCTGAAGTTCTGGCGGTCTATCAGCTGAAATAACTACAAGGGGTACGTTATCCATAGATGACTCTATAATAGCAGGAAAACAATTAGCAACAGCTGTACCTGAGGTAGTAATGACTACAGCCGGCTTACCTGTAGCCTTTGCATAACCTAACGCATGATAAGCTGCTCCTCTTTCATCATAACATATAATAGATTTCGATTTTTCATTTCTACCTATTGCCACAACAATAGGTGTGGACCTGGAACCAGGAGATATACAAAAATAATTAATCCCATGCCTTATTAACTCTTCTACTATAATTGAAGCCCAAAACACATTTATATTCTTATTAAGAAGCATTTTTCAGTATATGAGAAAAGTTTAGTATCTTGTTATCCAATTCTTTCCATTCATTTTCAGCATCCGAACCATCTACAAGTCCGGCCCCAGCATATAGATAAAGAAAGTTATCCTTTATAAGGGCTGACCGTATAGCTACTACAAACTCTGCTGAGTCATAAGAAATCCAACCAAATGGGCCAGAATACCAGCCTCGATCAAATCTCTCCACTTCTTTTATACGAATTAAAGCCTTTTCTAAAGGATAGCCTGCAATAGCAGCATTTGGATATAAAGTACTTATTATAATATCATCAGATACTCCATCTAAAAGTGTTCCAGAAAATTTTGTATAAAGATGCTGCATATAACTAAGTCTTAAAATGTTTTCTTGATATTCAGTGTTTATAGAAGAACAAAAACAAGAGATATTATGTTTTAATGTATTACTAACTAATCTATGCTCTTGTAATTCTTTATCACTATTTTTTAACTCTTGAGAAAGTATATTATCTTCGTTTTCAGATCTTCCCCTACCTCTTGTCCCGGCAATTGCCTCAGTTTCTATATGCCTATGATTTCTAAAATATATCCTTTCAGGAGGCATTCCTATAAATAAAACTGAAGGATTTAATTGAATCAATAATTGATATGATTTTTCTTTTTTCCACTTCTTATCCATTAAAAAATAGAATACATCAAATTTATATTTTAGCTGAAATATAGTTTGTCTTGCTAAAACAATTTTTATTAGTTTATTATTCTTTATATCTTCTACCATATCTGTTACATCATGTTCCCATTGAGTAATAGTTGGAATATGAGTTTTTGATATATATTCAAAATACATAGGCCTTGTGTTCATAGAAAAATTTAAAGATTGTATATCTGCTGTAATCTTATCTAACTCATATATTATATCATTTATATTTCTTACAGGAGTTTTTATATTACAAACAAGGTATGTTCCTTGTTTATTTTTTATAATCTCAAAAAGAGGCACTAAAAAATAATAATAGCCAAAGTCTCTCCAAAGGTTTTTGTCTATTCGCGAATATGGAAATCTCATTCCACCATAAAACCTAATTTGCGTATTAGAAGTGAGATATTGTCGAATTTCAGAAAATATCTTTTTATAACTCGTGCAATTATCACCATAAATCCCAATACATTCTCCAATACCTGCACAAACTAAATTCAATTCTCTATCTTTCCAATATATTTTTTTATCACTATCTTGCATTGACAACCAAACTAACGGATCCAAATCATCATTAATTTTTATGCTTATGCGAATTATACCGATATTATCATTTTTTTTTGTATTGAGTTTTAATATCTTATTTTTTAGCAAACTTTTAGCTTTATAAATATCCAATTTTATTTATCTCCTATATATATAGTACATACACCCCAAGTTTGAGGATACATTTTTGTGTTATTAAAACCCGCATCAGTCAAAATATCTAAAAAATCTTTGCCGTAAGGGAAAGTCTCTATTGTTCTATTTAAATATCTATATGCATAAGGATCCCCAGATATAATTCGTCCTGTAAAAGGCAATATAAATCTAAGATAAAAAAAGTATATACTCTTTAATATGAAATTATTTGGCAAAGAAAATTCTAATATAATAAGCTTGCCATTTGATTTTAATACTCTATATACTTCTTTTAAGCATAGCATATAATCAGACATATTCCTGATTCCAAAAGCTATTGTTACCACATCAAAAGAAGAATCTTTTAAAGGCAATCTCATAGCGTTTGCATTTAAAAAAAAGAGGTGTTCTTTTAGAGATGAATTTTTTAAAGCTATTTTAGCTTTATTTTTGCCTTTTATAAGCATATTTTTTGACATGTCTATGGCTACAATTTTTAGTAATCGAACATTTTTTTCTATTAACGATAAAATCACATCTCCAGTTCCAGTAGCAATATCTAACAGATATACTCTTTTATTGGGAAAAAACTTGGCCATTCTATTTCTCCATCTTTTGTCTAACCCAAAAGACAAAATTCTATTTATAATATCATAGTATTTAGCTATCCTGTCGAATAGTTTCCAAATATCAGTTTTAGGGAAATTAATACCAGATTCCTCCTATTCTCCATTTAGGACGCTGAGCTACCTTTAAGAGATAATCTGGAATAAAGTATTCTGAAACATTATATAAAGGCGCGTGTATAGGTTCAGTTTTTACTAAAGACATAAGCCTCTTTATCCTTTCCTCTGTCTTTGGATGAGTTCTAAGTAAAGAAGGATAAGGATCTTTGTATCCAGGAAAAAATATCTTTGAAAAAATATTACTTTGACATTTTTCCATTTTAGCCAAGGCCCTTGCAAGACCTTCAGGATCACCTGTTAAGATAGCAGCACCTAAATCAGCATCAAATTCTCTTGTCCTAGAAAGAGCAAGCTGAAGCAAGGTACTCATAGTAGGAGCAAATATTAATATTAATATAGGAAGCCAAGGGATTTGATAATTTGTCATCACTATGATTGGTAGATTCAAAATAAGTAGTAATTGTCCTGTTAATGAAAAAATAGAAGTTAATCTGCTAATTATATCTGAAAGATTCATTATCCAAATGTCATTATGTTGTATATGACTTATCTCATGAGCAAGAACTCCTATGATTTCCCTTAACTCTAAATTTTCTAACAACCCAGCAGTGATAGTAATCATAGCATTAGATTTTATTCCTACTGTAAATGCATTAGGTATCTGAGATGGAATAAAATATAAACGAGGCACATGTTCTAATTTAGCTCGTTTACTGAGTTCATATATAATATCAAATACTACAGGTAGCTCTTCTTTTGACAAAGGACGTGCCCCATAAAGAAAAAGTATAATATTAGGAGATACTCGTGGTCCAAAGATCAACATTAAGCAGCCCAAAAATATCATCCATTTTATTCCTTCTTTTCCTGCTATAGCCCAGCCTAAAAAAGAGAGAAGAAGTATCATTCCAAACAGCAAAAGTACAGAATGAAATAAATTTAACACCTTATGTTTAACTACTAATTTTGGATCTATGTTTGAAATTACACTCATACTCATTTTTTATTGTTTATACCACCCAGCTTATATAAAGGTCAAGAATAGGTGCATATTTATTTGACATTACAAAAATCGTATTTATGTTTTTGAAAACAGAATCTTAAAATATCAAAAGAGGTATTAAATGAAATATAGAGATTACTATAAAATACTTGGAGTTTCAAGAAGTGCTACTCAAGAAGAAATCCAAAGAGCTTATAGAAAATTGGCAAGAAAATATCACCCTGATATTAACAAGGATCCAGATGCAGAAGAAAAATTTAAAGAGATAAATGAAGCCTATGAAGTCCTAAGAGATCCTGAAAAAAGAAAGAAGTATGACAAATTGGGTACAAGTTGGAAACATGGAGAGGAATTCAAACCCCCTGATGGATGGGATCTTCATGTTGAATTTGAAGAAAATCCATATGGAACAACACGTAAAGCTTATTGTTGGGGTACAAAAAATAGCGAAAACTTCAGTGATTTTTTTGAAACATTATTTGGTAATAAAATATTTGGACAAAATTATAATAAGTTCTGTAGAAGATTTGATTTTATTATACCAAAAAATGGCCGCGATTATGAAGCAAGTATTAGAATATCATTAGAAGAAGCCTTTAAAGGCGGAACAAAAAATGTTACTATTGAAACTAAGAAATTAGATTATAGTGGAAAACCCATATTAAAAAAGAACACATATCAAATAAAAATTCCTCCCGGTATTCTTCCCGGTCAAAAAATAAGATTAGCAGGACAAGGAGAAGAAGGGATAAATGGCGGTAAAAGAGGAGATTTATATTTAACAGTAGAAATAGAACCCCATCCTGTATTTAAACTAAAAGGAAGAGATATATATATGGATCTCCCCATAACTCCTTGGGAAGCAGCTCTTGGTTCTAAGATAACTATCAATACTCTTAATGGCCCTATTAATATTATTATACCTTCAGGAATACAGTCAGGCCAAAAATTAAGAATAAAAGGTAATGGGATGCCAAATCCCCATGGAAAACCAGGAGATTTATATGTAGTTGTTAAAATATTAGTGCCAAAAAATTTAAACCAAAAAGAAAAAGAACTTATGGAACAATTAAAAAGGGTATCTTCTTTTAATCCTAGGACTTCTTACTAGTGGAGGATACAAATGAAGAATATTAAAAAATATTATCTTAACATATTTGATCCTTTAAATATAAATTTAGATAAATTAAATATAATTGAAGTTTCTAAAATAACAGGACTTACAGAAGAACTTATAGATAAGTTTGTATATCTTGGTCTTATAGATCCAATAGGAAAAAATCATGGAAAATGGATTTTCTCCAAAAATGTAATTCCATTAATACAAAAAATTATGCGGATCCATTATGATCTAGAAATAAATTTTGCTGGCATAGGGGTTGTTTTAGAGCTTTTATCTAAAATTGACAGTCTTGAAAAACGTATTAAAGAACTTGAGAATATATTAAATCATTAGGAGGAGGTAATAAATTATGGATATAAACAAATTTACAATAAAATCTCAAGAAGCTCTGCAATCTGCTCAGGCTATTGCTACAAGGTATAATCATCAAGAAATAGATGGTGAACACCTTTTTCTTGCTCTTTTAGAACAAGATAATGGCCTTGTTCCCAAAATAATAGAAAAAGTGGGCGCACCTGTTATTCAAATAAAAGAAAGGGTAGTTCAGGAACTTGAAAAAAAACCAAGAGTAACTGGTCCAGGAACAGAAGCTGGTAAAATATATATTACCCAAAGATTAAATAAAATTTTACTCAAAGCCCAAGACGAAGCAAAAAATTTAAAAGATGAATATGTTTCAGTAGAACATATTCTATTAGCATTTGCTGATGAAGATTCAAGCACATTTGTGGGAAAAATTCTAAAAGAGTTTGGAATAACAAGAGAAACCATATTAAACGTATTAATAGAGGTCAGAGGACATCAAAGAGTAACAAGTCCTGAACCTGAAGCCACATATGAAGCACTTAAAAAATATGGCAGAGATCTTGTAGAAGAAGCAAGATCAGGAAAACTTGATCCTGTTATAGGGCGAGATAGTGAAATAAGGAGAGTAATAAGAATATTAAGCAGAAAGACAAAAAATAATCCTGTATTAATAGGAGAACAGAGAAAAGGAAAAACACCTATAGTAGAAGGGATTGCTCACAGGAATGTGAGAGGAAACGTGCCATAAGGGCTAAAAGATAAAACAATATTCGCTTTAGATATGGGGGCTCTGATAGCAGGTGCAAAATATAGAGGTGAATTTGAAGAAAGACTTAAAGCTGTTTTACAAGAAATAAAAGAATCAGAAGGTAGAATAATATTGTTTATAGATGAACTTCACACTGTTGTTGGAGCAGGGAAAGCAGAGGGAGCGATAGATGCGGGTAATATGTTAAAACCGATGCTCGCGAGAGGAGAACTCCATTGTATAGGCGCAACCACTCTAGATGAATACAGAAAATATATAGAAAAAGATCCTGCTCTTGAGAGAAGATTTCAGCCTGTACTTGTAGAGGAACCTTCAGTAGAAGATACTATATCTATATTAAGAGGACTTAAAGAAAGATATGAGGTACATCATGGAGTCAAAATCGCAGATAGTGCTCTTGTTGCAGCAGCAGTTCTTTCCCATCGTTATATAACGGATAGATTTTTACCTGATAAAGCCATAGATCTAGTAGATGAAGCTTGTGCCATGATAAGAACAGAAATTGATTCTATGCCGACAGAATTAGATGAAGTAACCAGACGAATAATGCAATTAGAAATTGAAGAAGCAGCTCTTAAAAAAGAAAAAGATAAAGCAAGTCAAGAGAGACTAAAAAATATCCAAAAGGAATTAGCAGAGCTTAGAGAGAAAGCAGCAACAATGAAGGCACAGTGGGAAAAAGAAAAAGAGGTTATAAATAAAATTCAAGAACTTCGCGAGGAAATAGAAAAAGTAAGACATGAAATAGAACTTGCTGAAAGAAAGTACGATTTGAATAAGGTAGCGGAATTAAAATATGGACGTCTTGCTGAATTGGAAAAAAGATTAAAAAAAGAAGAAGAAAAACTAGAAATAGAGGCGGGAACAAGGCTTCTCAGAGAAGAAGTAACAGAAGAGGAGATAGCAGAAATTGTATCTCGATGGACAGGTATTCCCATATCTAAGTTAATGGAAACTGAAAGGGAAAAAATATTAAAATTAGAAGATGTGCTACATAAAAGAATAGTAGGGCAAAATGAGGCGGTAAAACTTGTAGCTGATGCTGTTGTTAGAGCAAGGGCTGGAATAAAAGATCCCAGACGTCCTATTGGAACATTTTTATTTTTAGGACCTACAGGCGTAGGAAAAACAGAACTTGCTAAAACATTAGCAGATACCCTTTTCGATAGTGAAGAAAATCTTATTAGAATTGATATGACAGAATATATGGAAAAGCACACTGTATCAAGACTAATAGGTGCACCACCTGGATATGTAGGTTACGAAGAAGGAGGACAGTTAACAGAAGCAGTTAGAAGAAAACCTTATTCTGTCATATTATTTGATGAAATAGAAAAGGCTCATCATGATGTTTTTAATATATTGCTACAAATATTTGATGACGGAAGATTAACAGACGGGCAGGGTAGAACAGTAAATTTCAGAAATACTATAATAATTATGACTAGTAATATAGGATCCCATTATCTATTAGAAGGGGTTACAGACAAAGGAGAAATAAAAGAGCAAATCAAAGAACAAGTTATGCAAGAACTAAGACAGCATTTTAGACCCGAATTTCTTAATCGTGTAGATGAAATAGTAATGTTCAAACCTCTAACCCTTGACGAAGTAGAACAAATCGTGTTACTTCTTGTTAATGATTTAGCTAAAAGATTAGAAGAAAGACGGATTAGGATAGAAATTACAGAGGAGGCATGTAAGTTTATTGCAAAATCAGGATATGATCCAATATATGGAGCAAGACCCTTAAGAAGATTTATCCAGAAAGAAATTGAAACTCCTATTGCTAAACTTATCATATCTGGACAAGCAATGGATGGCGCTTTAATTAAAGTTGATTTAGCAGACAATAAGTTAAAAATAGTTCCTATAAATTTAGAAGAGGAGGAAAAATATGCCAAGATTTAACATTAAAATAAAGTTTATCTTACAGTATATTCTTGTGGGAGTTATTTTATGGAGTATTCCAGTATGTGCCTATGCAAAAACAAAACTTGATGAAAATATCATTATATTACAAAAAACCTCAAAGGCCTTTTCTGAAATAGCAAAAAAAGCTATTCCTGCTGTAGTATTTATAAAGGTTGAAAAAAAGGTAAAAGTAGAAACAAGTCCTTTTGATTTTTTTGGACAAGACCCTTTTTTTAAACATTTTTTTGGCCCATTTTTTCCATTTCCAAGGCAACCAAGAGAATTTAAACAAAGAGGTGTTGGATCTGGATTCATAATATCTCGAAATGGCTATATATTAACAAATAACCATGTAGTTCAAGGAGCAGATAAGATTACTGTAAGACTACATGATGGAAGAGAATTTAAAGCAAAAATAATAGGAACAGATCCTAATACCGATGTAGCTCTTATTAAGATAAATGCTGATAATCTACCTATCCTTCCTTTAGGAGACTCTGATAAACTTGAAGTTGGTGAATGGGTAATGGCTATTGGAAATCCTTTTGGTTTATCTTATACATTAACTGTAGGTGTGGTAAGTGCTAAAGGTAGAAGCAATGTAGGAATAACAGATTATGAAGATTTTATCCAAACAGATGCAGCAATAAATCCAGGAAATTCAGGAGGGCCATTAATAAATATAAGAGGGGAAGCCGTAGGTATAAATACAGCAATATTTACTAAAAGTGGAGGTTATATGGGTATAGGCTTTGCTATACCTATAAATATGGTAAAAGCCATTGAAAAACAATTAATAGAAAAAGGAGAAGTAACAAGAGGATATTTAGGCGTTATGATTCAAGAATTAACTCCTGATTTAAGAGAATCATTTGGACTGAAAGAAAACGAAGGTGTTTTAATATCTGACGTAATAGAAGGATCTCCTGCTGAAAAAGCGGGGCTGAAACGTGGAGATGTGGTAATAGAATTTAATGGAAAAAAGGTAACAGATGTAAGTCAGTTTAGAAATTTAGTTGCTTTAACACCACCAGGGACTAAGTCAAAGATAGTAGTAATCAGAAATGGTAAAAGAAAAGAATTCGAAGTTATATTAGGAAATCTTAAAAAAGCAACTTTAATAGCTGCTTCTAAATCTAAGATATTAAAAAAATTAGGATTTTCGGTACAAAATCTCACAAAAGATTTAGCCGAACAATTTGGATATACCAAGAAAAAAGGTGTATTAATATCTCAAGTAATTCCTGGAAGTCCAGCTTATCAAGCAGGTATTGAACCTGGAATGCTTATACTTGAAGTTAATCGTATTCCAGTACATAACACTAAAGAATTCTTTAAAGCAGTAAGAAAATCTCAAAAATCTGGAAAAGTATTACTATTAATCTATGATGGAAATTATACAAGATATGTTATATTAAGTATTAAGTAAAGTAACTATCCTATAGGATACGAAAATCCCCTGCTATAATAAATACATAGCAGGGGATTTTTATTCTGTAGCCTTTGTTGATTCAAGAGCCATAATAATTTTATTTTTCAATTCTGTTAAATCAAATGACTTAATCACATAAAAATCAGCAGCTATAGATTTGATATCTTCTTTAAATGTATCATAAGCAGTACATAGAATAACAGGAAGATCATAATATTTATTTCTTATTTCTTGAAGTATATCCAATCCATTATATTCCCCCATTTTTATATCTAAAACCACAAGATCTGGTTTTTCTTTTTCTATCTTATCTAATATTTTGTAACCACTATCATGCGTAGCTACTTCATATCCAGCATCTGTAAGCTCTTCTGCATATAAATAACGTATATGTTCTTCATCATCCACAATGAGTATCTTTGCCATCCTATTTATCCCTCCTTTCTGCTTATTACCACTTTAATCTAACTTTTATTCCATTGTCACTTAAAAACTTTTTAAGTTCAAGGATACTATACATTCCATAATGAACCATAGAAGCTATTAAAGCCGCATCAGCTTTACCATTTGTAAGTACTTCTAACAAATGTTCGGGTTTTCCAGCTCCTCCTGAAGCAATAACAGGAATCTCCACATTAGTAGAAATAAGTCTTGTTAAACTTAACTCATAACCCTTTTGTGTGCCATCAGCATCTATTGAGTTAAGACAAATCTCGCCTGCCCCAAGTTCTTCAGTCTTTTTTGCCCAATAAAGAGCATCTATTCCTGTATATATCCTGCCTCCATTGATTACTATTTCATAACCACTTGGTATACCATCTTTTACTCCTACTCTTTTAACATCCATTCCTACTACTATACATTGACTACCAAATTCTTTTGCTCCTTGAGAAATAATTTCCGGATTTCTAACAGCAGCCGAATTTACACTTACTTTTTCAGCACCTGCAAGAAGAACACGTCTCATATCTTCAACTGTCTTAATACCACCTCCTACAGAAAAAGGAATAAATATTCTTTCAGCTACTTTTTTTACAGTATCTATCATTATATCTCTTTTTTCATAAGATGCAGTAATATCATAAAATACTAATTCATCCGCGCCAGTTTCATAATATTTCTCTGCTGCCTTAACAGGATCTCCTATGTCTATATTATTTTTGAATTTTATCCCCTTTGTAAGTTTTCCAGCTCTAACATCTAAACAAGGAATTATTCTCCTGCTAAGCATAATCTTCACCATTCCATTTAGAAAAATTATATAATAACTTCAAGCCTGGCCTACCACTCTTTTCAGGATGAAATTGAACAGCAAAAAGATTATTTATTCCCATAACAGAACAAAATATAATTCCATATTCTGTTTCTCCTATAATATATCTTTTGTTTTTTGGTGAAGGATAATATGAGTGTACAAAATAAAATTCATTCTCTGGATCAATACCCTTAAATAATACATGATCTCTATCTAAATGGACACTATTCCATCCCATATGAGGAACTTTCAATTTATTCCCGTCTTTATCTCTAAGATCTTCTGGAAATCTTTTCACCTCTCCAGGAATAAAACCTAAACATATAGTATTATCTTCATCGCTTCTTTCCATAATAATTTGAGTTCCAAGACATATTCCAAGAATAGGAATTCCTTTATGAAAAGCAGATCTTAAGGCTGCATCAATACCTAATTTTTTTAGTACCTGCATGGCCTTACCTGCAGCACCAACACCAGGAAAAATTATCCTTTCTGCTTTTTCTATTAAGGAAGAATCTTTGGTAATTTTTGATTTTATATGAAGTTTATTTAATGCCCTTTGAACACTTGTTAAATTTCCTGCTTCATAATCAACAATTACTATTCCTTCCATGGCTATTTATAAGGCCCATTGAAAAAATATCCAATGGGCCTTCTCGTTTGTTAATTTAGTCTAACACAATCACGTCTTGGGCTTGAAGCCCTTTTTTACCTTGGGATACAGTAAATTCAACTCTCTGACCTTGTTCCAACGATCTAAAACCAGCTCCCTTTATACTGGTATAATGTACAAAGATATCGTCTCCGCTATCTCTTTTAATAAAACCGTAGCCCTTACTGTTGTTAAACCATTTTACTGTTCCTGTTTCTCTTGCTGACATTACTACTAATCCTCCTAAAATAAAAATTTCAATTACAGTGGGATCCCCTGTAATTTGTTTAAGGATACACCAATTAATCTGTAATGTCACCCATAAAATGCATTTTTATGAGTTCTCTTGAAATTATTTTCAATAAATGCTTTTATAAAAAAAGGAGATATAATATGAATTGGCTATCTAAATTTTTAAGTAGATATAATGTAGATACTGTAACGCTAAAAATAAAAAATAAAAAATTTAATTTCTTTTTACCCAAAGATATAACTGAATTTTTAAATCAGGATAAACCTTTTCACGGTTTCCCTTTATGGGCAAAGATATGGGAGGGAGCAGTAGTATTAGCAGATTATATTTCAAGATTAAAATTTAATGGAGAAAAAACTTTTTTAGAAATAGGAGCTGGTATAGGCATTGTGGGTATTGTTATTGGGTCTTTTGGACATAAAGTAACAATTAGCGACTACAATGAAGATGCCCTAAACTTTGCCCGAGCAAATGTCTGTAAAAATTTAGATAATACTGATAGAGTCAACGTTAAATTTCTTGATTGGAGAAAACCTGATATTAATCAAAAATATGATTATATAGTAGGATCTGATATTATATATAGAGAGCAAGATTTTGACCATCTTTTAAGACTTTTTAAAATTGCTTTAAAAAATAATGGAGAGATCATATTAGCAGAAAGTTTTAGAAAAAGTAGTCTTAAATTTTTTGAAGTGTTACATGAAAAACATGGGAAAGAATATAATATTATGGCAATAAGAAAGGTGTTACGCTCTTCAGAAGAAGAAGTTCCAATTATATTAGCAAAAATACAGCCTATTTTATCATAAATGGAAGTACTGGATAAGAACGGATAGATGGCCTCATAGATAGAATTGTTTTAGCTTGTTCAAAAGGATTAGAGGCTTGTGTGATTTTTTTATACCAATGCAATGCAAATGGCCAATTCTGAAAAAACCAAAAACAAAAATCAATAAATCTTTTATTTATAATGTTAGCAGGAGAATAAAGAATTAAATTTTCATGAAATTTTTGTATTATGCTTAAAGGATCAGGACATGAAATATATTCACCTTTAAGGTATGCTTTTATATCTCTAATTATCCATGGTCTTATAAGAGCTGCTCTGCCTATCATTATTCCATCACAATTTGTATAGTCCAGCATCTTTTTAGCATCCTCTGGACAAAAGATATCCCCATTACCTATAATAGGTAAAGATAAAACAGTTTTTATTTCTGCTATTTCTTCCCATTGAGCTTTTTTAGAAAATCTTTCTTTTCCTGTTCTTGGATGTAATATAATGGCATCCACTCCTTCATTCTCAAGCATTATGCAAAATTTTTTTAAATATGAAATGTTGTGTTCATAAAGACCAGATCTAAGTTTGACAGTAAGCTCTAACATGGTCGCTTTTCGAGCCTTTTTTATAATTAAAGCAGCAAGATTTATATCTGACATAAGGCTTACTCCCCATCCAAACCTTTGGATTATTCCACGCGAACATCCCATATTTATATTAATACCATCAAACATTCCTTCTATATATTTTATAGCCTCAGCAATTTTATTAGGATCACTACCTGCTACTTGGGCAAAAATAGGTTTATCATTTCTTGCTCGTATAAGATATGGATCATCTTTTAATCTTTGAGTCACAATAACACGTGAATTTAACATTTCTGTAAAGAAAATATCACAACCACCAAGATCTGCTATTAATTCTCTAAATGGAGCATGAGAAAAATTTGCCATTGGGGCAAGACATAATCTAAAATTTGAGGTCTTTTGTTCTTAAAAGATTTAATGAACTATCTGTATCAAGC
>CAZMNC010000004.1:0-54810 GCA_964567535.1 uncultured Desulfobacterales bacterium
TTTACCTTTTTGGGTTATAATTGCAGTAATAAAACATTTTATATTTAATCCTGAAGGAAGGGCTGATTTAATTACTTGGCCTATAGGATAAAAATAGTATTCAGATAACCATTTAAAAAAAGGTATCATTTTTTTTGTGAAAAAAGGGTTTGGGTCAATAATATCTATAATCTCTTTAATCTCTTTTAATTCTACTTTTTCTATAAGGTCTTCTTCATCAATTATAAAACCTAATGCTTTTTGGTTCCCAAAAGGAATCAAAACTGCATATCCTATGCAATAATCATAGCAGGAGAATTTGTCAGATATAATATATGAAAAAGTCTTCCTTACAGGAAGAGCTACGGCTACTGTTATAGTCTTGGTCCTCATGAAAGGAGTTTTATCCAAGGAATGACTTTTAATGTATTATGCAAATAGTGGTTATCATTTACAATATTAAAATAAAGATTGGTGAATATATCTCTTGCCACCTGTTTTACTTCATTTAATGGTATAATATTGTCATCTATACCATGATATATCCATACGGGTATATGTATTTTTTTTATATCTTCCACAGCCATACTTATATAATTTATCGCAGGAGCTAATAATATCATTTGACTTACCATGGGTTCTTCCATTGCAAATATAGTAGCCATTAAGCCGCCGTAACTTGAGCCAATAATTTTTATGTTAGATTTACCTTTTAAAAGAGTTCTTAATTTTTTCATTCGATTTTCAAGAGAACCTGTAAAATCTGGAATTATCATATCAGGAAATTTTTCTCTAAAATATTTTCCTTTAACTCCCTGACTACTACTTTCTAAGCCATGTATAAATATCTTTGTATCCATTTATTCACAACCTATTTTTCTCTTTCTCTCTGTTTCTTTTGCAATGAAAATTTCTTTTTCTGTGGCTTTTCTAATATCTAATATTTCTAAATCCAATATTGCAGATATACCTGCTAATGGTGGATTAAAATCTGCAATAACTGTATTTGTCCCTATATCTAATATTTTGAATGATATCATTGTGCCTTTTCTTATTTGTCTATAATACTGTCCCTTTTTTATCCTTTGTTTTATAAGACCTTGTTTAGGAATTTCCTTTACCAGTTTTTCATCTCTTAAACCATATAGTTCACCTGGAGGAATATATAAATTAAAAAAATGATCTCCCTTTTTTGCTCCTAAAATAGCTTTTTCTAAACTGGGCGCTTGTTCCTCTATACCATATATAAAACTAAATGTTCCCTCTTTTTGCCTTTTCTCTATTTTACCATTTGGAAGCACAACGCGCATTTTATATTTTAAATTAACTAATGACCCATTTTGCACCTTTTCTATTGTTTCATTCATAATTATATTTATTTATTTGATATCCACAATTTCATACTCTTGAATTCCACCTGGGGTTTTTACTGTTACTTCGTCTCCTTTTTCTCTGCCTATTAGTGCTTGTCCCAAAGGAGAGGTAACTGAAATCTTGCCTTTGTCAGGATCTGATTCATATGGTCCTACAAGTTGATAAATTTCTTCTTTATCCGTGTTTAAATTATATAAAACAACAGTTCTGCCAAATACTACCCTATCCGCAGGTCCATTTTCCAATTCTATTACTTCAGATCTTCCAATTATTGATTTCAACTCATTTATTCTTCCTGCAATAAAGGATTGTTTTTCTTTGGCAGCGTGATATTCAGCATTTTCACTAAGGTCTCCATGGGCTCTTGCTTCTTCAATAGCTTTTATATTTTTAGGTCTTTCAACCCTTTCAAGATATTCTAATTCATTTTTAAGTTTTTCTAAACCTTCCTTAGTAAAAGGAATTTTTTCCATGTGATCCATAACTGCTTTCCTCCTAATATATTATTATCATCCCGATTTTCAGAGTAATAAATGATATTGAGTAAGCAAATAGCAAATTAAATAATATAGAAAATAAAGCCCATTTCCAGGAAATCTCTTTTATCATACTGGCTATCGTAGCTATACATGGAACATACAGCATAATAAACACCATTAATGCAAAAGCCTTTACCCGATTCCAATTAGGATCTTTTTTAAACCTTTCAGAAAGCGATAATGTTTTTTTTGAGTTACCCATTGAATATGCCGTACCCAATGTAGATAAAATTACTTCCTTTGCTGCAAAACCACCTATTAAAGCAATATTGATTTTATAATCAAACCCTAATGGCTTAGTTAAATATTCAAGTTTTTTGGCCAGATATCCTGCAAAAGTCTTATTTATCTTTACACTTTCTTGTCTTTTTTTCAAGAGTTCCATTTTATGTTTAAATAATAAATACGAAGAAACAACTTTTTGTAAGTTGCTGTTTTTGTTAATACTATGTTTATATTCTGAAGAGTAAATAGCATTTATAAGAGGAAATAGCTCAAGACTTTTTATATTATTGACTTCTGAAGTTTTTCCATTAGAAAGAGCATTGACATATTTATTATATAATAAATCTAATTTTTCTAAATCTTTTTTGTTTTCTATCCATTTTTTTACATGATCTGAAGAAAGGAAATTTTGAATAAGCGTATTTTTTAAATCTCTAAATCTTTTAATATCCTGCTGAGATATTCCTGGAAATGTCATTAATGCCCACATAATTATTGAGAAGCCAAGGATTATTGTGCCAGCTTTTTTTAAATATTGCCAGGTTCTTTCCCATGTATGGATAGCAAGCCCTTTAAATGTTGGCGGTCTGTAAGGTGGCAGTTCCATAACAAAAGGACTACTTGGTCCTTTAAGGATTGTAGATCTTAAAATTTTTGCGGCAATTAAAGAAAAGCCCCATGACATAATAGTTAATATGAACATAATTCGTGCTTTATCATTAGTAAAAAATGCAGCTATAAGCATGGCATAAACAGGCAATTTTGCTCCACAGTTCATAAAAGGGGTTATTAGAACAGTAGCTATTCTTTCTTTTGGGTCTCTTAACGTTCTTGTAGCAAAGACTCCTGGTACTGCACAACCTCCAGATATTCCACCACTTACAATTAATGCAATAATAGAATTTCCATGAAGTCCAAACCATCTAAGAACTCTATCCATCATATAAGCAATTCTTGCCATATATCCAGAATCTTCAAGAATGGCTATTGCAAAAAACATAGCCATAATTAAAGGGACAAATCCTACAACACTGCCTACTCCATCAATGATTCCTGAAGTAATAAGAGAATTGAGTTTACCAGCAGGAAGGTATAAAGAAATAATATTTTTTAATAAATAAAACAGATTTTCAAGCCATTTTATAGGGGTTTCACTTATTTTAAAAGTAAATATATAAATACAATAAATAATAAAAAACATAAAAATCGGACCTAATATTCTATTTGTTAAGACTCTATCTATTTTATCCGACAGGTTTAATCTTTCATCTATCCTTCTTTTCATAACTTTTTTTGTTATTCCAGCGATATATCCATATCTATGATCTGCAATAATAGATTCAGGTTCTTCATCAAGAGTATTAAGCACATGATTTTCTATTTGCTGATATATTTTATGGATATTTTTATATAAATCTGGATCTTGTTTTAATAAATCTATTACTTGAGAATCTTGTTCTATATATTTTATAGCAAGCCATCGCGCGGGGTATTTTTTATCAATATAATTTGATTTATTTATTAAAATTTCTATTTCTCTTAGTGCATTATCAATATCCATCCCATAAGATATTATAAAAGGTCTCCATTTGTTTAATTTTGATGCATTATTAATGATATTGTCTAAAAGATCATCTATTCCTTTTCCAGATCTTGCTACCATAGGAATTACAGAAATACCAATAATTTTAGATAACATATCAGGATCTATTATTATTCCTCTTGATTTAGCTAAATCCATCATGTTTAATGCTATTATTAAAGGGACTCCTATTTCCATTAATTGTACAGTAAGATAAAGATTTCTTTCTAAATTAGAGGCATCTACAATATTTACTACAAGATCTGGTCTTTCATTTATTATGAAATTTCTTGCTACTATCTCTTCCATAGAATATGCAGTTAAAGAATATATGCCAGGCAAATCAACTACCATTATTTGATAACCTTTGTATTCTATTTCTCCATATTTTTTTTCCACAGTAACACCAGGATAGTTTGCTACATGTTGTCTTGCCCCTGTTATAGCATTAAATACTGTACTTTTTCCTGAATTTGGATTACCTGCTAATGCTATTCTAATCTTTTTCATTGGATTCCTCTGTTTCTACTTCTACCATTATATAGCTTGCTTCATTATTTCTAAGGGTAAGCACAAAATCTCTGACTTTAACTGCTACTGGATCTTTTAATGGAGCTCTGCCTTGGATCTGAATAGGAGTTTCTGGAACAAGCCCCATTTCTCTTATACGTCTTCCCATTTCGCCTTTGGCAGCAATTTTTTTTATAATTCCTTTTTGGTTAATTAACATCTGCCTCATATTTATTATTTTTTTCATATATACTCCCCCTTATTTAAGAATAGATCTGGCGACTATTGTTTTTTCCACTTCCTTTGAACCTTCATATATCTCAAGTATTTTTGCATCTCTATATAATCTTTGAACTCTATATTCAGATATGTATCCATATCCGCCATGCATTTGTAATGCTTCATCAGCACATCGCACAGCTACGTTCCCAGCATACCATTTTGCCATAGCTATAATCCCAGGATCTATTCTTCCTTTATCAACACTCCAGGCTGCTTCATAATATAGGTTTCTTGCTGCTCTTATCATTGTTGCCATTTCTGCTATTTTAAATTGAGTGACTTGAAATGAAGCAATAGGGACACCAAATTGTTTCCTTTGTTTTGTATATTTTACTGCTTCTTCTAAAGCTGCACGTGCAAGGCCTACCCCTTGAGCTGCTACATGTATTCTGGTTCTATTCAGAAATTCCATAATCTGTTTAAAGCCATTTCCTTCTTTTCCTACTAAATTATTTAAAGGTACTCTTACATTATTAAATGACAATTCTGCTGTATCTGATGCTCTTATACCTAGTTTTCCTGTAATCTTAGTAGCTTCAAATCCAGGACTATTAGTTGGTACTAATATAACACTATGTCTATTGTGTCTTGAGGGATTATTAGGATCAGTTAGACAGAATACCAATAAATATTTTGCTATGGTTCCATTTGTGATAAATATCTTTGAACCATTAATAACCCATTCATTCTTATCTTTAACTGCGGTTGTGGTGGCAGAGGTAACATCAGACCCTGCATCCGGCTCTGTTATTGCTGTTCCCAGCATTGCTTTTCCTTCAACCAATTGTGGAAGAATAAGTTCCTTTTGTTCTTCAGTACCATAAAGCAGCAGAAGCTCTGAGCCAAATGTAGAAGCAAGAATAGATTGAGCAATACCAGGATCTACAGCCCAAAATTCCTCGGTTATTAAACAGTGCTCAAAAAATCCCATGCCAGCTCCACCATATTTTTCATCAATAAAAACCCCAACAAATCCCAACTCACAAGCTTTTTGCCATAATTCTAGGTCAAATTTTTCTTCTTTATCAAATTCTGCCGCTTTTTCTATAAATTCTCCATTAGCAAATTCCCTTGCTGCCATAATAATATCTTTTTGTTCTTTAGTAAGCTCGAAATCCATTTTAATACTCCTTTTCCATATAAATTTTTAAAAACTTTGAAAGTATACAAATTGAATGCTTGACATTCAAGAGCAAAGAATTATATAGAAATATCAATAAAAAAATCTAAAAGGGGGGAGAGAGATGCCACAAGCAGTAGTTCCAACCATAAGATTTGATGATCTTTTCAAAGGATGGGAGATCCCGGCTTATTATTGGGCAGTAACTCCTAATGAGATGAGGGCATTTGCCCAGGTAGTTGGATGTCCAGATCCATTGTTTATGGATGATAATGAGGCAAAGAAAATGGGATTTGAAAGTATTGCAGCACATCCAGGTTATGTAAATCTTTTCCATTTTGAATGTAACTTGCTTCGCGGTGCTCATACAAATCCTGTATTTCCAACAATGCATAATGCCTCAAGGGTAGAGTTTTTTAGGCCTATTTATCCTGGTGATGTTTTAACTATAAAAATGAAAGTGAATGACAAAATTATATCCAAGAAAGGCAGAAGGTTTGTTGCTTGGGAAATAGAGCTGTTTGATAAAGAGGGTAACTTAGTGGCACGTAAGATTCACAGTTCCATGTGGCTTAAGGATGATGAGGCAGAAGATAGGTTTGGTATTACCCCTGGTATGGGGCCACGTCCACTCTATTAAAAAATTATTAAGGATAATAAGGGGGTGTTAAGATGGGATTGAAATATGAAGATATAAAAGTAGGAGATGAATTAACTCCTTATAAAAGGACATGGAAGCAGGAATGGGTGAATACTATGATGGAAATGGTAGGCTCTGTTCCTAACTGGCATACTGATCCTGAACAGGCAAAGCAAGTTAGTGTTTGGGAGGCAAGAGAGGAATCTACAGTGCTTCCTGGGGTTTGTACAGAAATGGCTACTTGTGAATTTATTATCAAATGGCTTGGTGATGATCCAAAGCCTTTCTTTTTTGGGGGCGGGATTGATATAAGGCTTACAGCGCCTGTGTATGTTCATATAGAGAAGGGTGGAGAGGTAACTTATACAGGTAAAGTAGTTGAAAAAGATGACAATGAAAAAAAGATTTTGTGCGAAGTATCTGCGCAGCAAGATGAAAGAACAGTCATGCAAGGTAAGGCTTGGTTAAAGTTTTAATTTTTTAATTAGGATATAGAGGGGGATTTCCCCCTCTTTTTATTGTTATTTTAATCTTAGCCCTTCGGACTTGCTGATATAGAAAAGAACAAAAAAATAAATAAAGGAGTGACTCCATGGAAGAGACAAGAGAAGTAATGGAGTTTGATGTCCTTTTTATAGGCGGAGGAGTTGGTAGTTTAAGCGGTGCATATCATTTGGCTAAGCTTATCCAATCTCATAATGAAAAGGTGCAGAAAGAAGGAAATGGTAAACCTTTGGATGAGGTTACAATAGCTATTATAGAGAAAGGTGCTTATATAGGGGCCCATTCTATATCAGGTGCTATTATGGACCCTTCACCTCTTAAAGAACTTATTCCAGATTTTATAGATAAAGGAGCTCCATTAGAAGGAGAGGTGAGAGAGGAAAAAGTGTCTTTTCTGACCCAAAATTCTGTTTTAAATGCGCCTTTTATTCCACCTCCTTTAAATAATCATGGAAATTATGTAATATCTTTAGCTAGTTTTGTGGCGTGGATGGGTGAGCAGGTGGAAGAAATGGGTGTGGATATATTTCCTGGATTTTCGGCAGTAGAAATCTTATATCAAGATGATAAGGTGGCAGGAGTGAGACTGGGAGATAAAGGGATTGGTCCTGATGGAAATAAGAAGCCTAATTATGAACCAGGCCTTGATTTAATGGCAAAGGTGACAGTTTTTGGTGAAGGTTCCAGAGGTAGTCTTACAAAGACCCTTATAAAAAAGTTTGCTCTGGATGCTGGTAAGAATCCTCCCAGTTATGTTGTAGGAGTAAAAGAAGTATGGGAGCTTCCAGAAGAAAGGGTTGCTCCTGGGGAAGTTATTCATACGATGGGTTTTCCATATGGAAGTAAGCCATATGGGGGTGGTTTCATATATGGAATGAAAGATAATCATATTTCTATTGGACTCATGACGGGATTGGATTATGAAAATCCTCGACTTGATCCTCATATGGAATTCCAGAGATTTAAGACACATCCTTTTATATCAAAATTGCTGGCAGATGGTAAGATAGTACAATATGGAGCAAAGACTGCTCCAGTGGGTGGCTATTTTTCTATACCAAAACTGGTTGTGGATGGAGGGCTTATCATAGGAGACTCTGCTAATCTATTTATAAGCCAAAAGATAAAAGGAGTTCATGTGGCAATAAGATCAGGAATGTTAGCAGCAGAGGCTATATTTAATGCTTTGTTAAAGGATGATTTTTCCTCTAATTCTTTGGCTCAATATGAGGGTACATTGTATAAAAGTGATGTAGGTAAAGATCTTTATAAATCCCGAAACTTTCATCAAGCCTTTAAAAAGGGTTTATGGTGGGGTATTGTTAAATCAGGAATTCAATTTGTGCTCGGGGGACGTATTCTAAAATCCAAATTGGAAACAGAGCCAGATCATATTTCATTAAAAAAGTTATCAGATGTGCAAGATAGACCTGCTGATGAGGTAAGATTTGATGGTAAACTTACCTTTGATAAGGTAACTGATGTTTATTATTCTGGGACAGTTCATGAAGAGCAACAGCCACCTCATCTTAAGATAGGAGATTACAATATTTGTTATGAAAGATGCACTATAGAATATGGAAATCCGTGTGTAAGATTTTGTCCAGCAAGTGTATATGAAATGGAGGTAGATGAAACTATTGGCAAAAAAGAGTTAAAATTAAATTTTTCTAATTGTCTTCATTGTAAAACATGTGATGTTAAAGATCCATATGAAAATATTACTTGGACACCACCCGAAGGCGGAGGAGGTCCAAAATATACAAAGGTTTAGAGAGGATAGCATAAGTTGACGATAAAATGAAAATTGATTATAAATATTTAATGCTAAATGCAATAGAAGAGGCTTATAAAGCATGGGAGAATGGTGAGATTCCAATAGGTGCGGTTTTAGCCGATGAAGAAGGATATATTATTGCTAAAGCGTATAATAGGACTATATCTTTGAATGATCCAACAGCACATGCGGAGATATTGGTTCTTAGGGAAGGAGGAAAAATAAAGGATAACTATAGATTAAATGGTACTATATTGGCTGTTACAATAGAGCCGTGCCCTATGTGTGCAGGTGCTGCTGTAAATGCAAGAATAGGCAAGCTAATTTTTGGAGCATTTGACTTCAAAGCAGGGGCAGCAGGAACAGTTTATAATATTACATGTAGTAGCCGATTGAACCATAAAATAGAGGTTATATCAGGGATATTAGAAGATAAGTGTAGGACTTTATTAAAAGATTTTTTTGCTATAAGGAGAAAAGGAGAGGTACCGAAGTGGTCGTAACGGGGTCGACTCGAAATCGACTTGTCCTGTGATGAGCAGGGCACGTGGGTTCGAATCCCACCCTCTCCGGTGTTGCAATAATAAAAGCGGAGAGATGTCCGAGCTGGCCGAAGGAGCGCGACTGGAAATCGCGCGTACCGCCAAAAGCGGTACCGAGGGTTCGAATCCCTCTCTCTCCGTCATTTTTTTATTCCTCTGTCCTTTTCTCTTTTTTTCCTCATAATATAGGCCAAGGATATATTCTATGTCATATCAGGTATTAGCAAGAAGATGGCGCCCACAGATATTTCAAGAAGTGGTTGGTCAAGAACATGTAACAAGGACTCTTATAAATGCTATAAGAGACAAGAGACTTGCTCATGCATATCTTTTTAGTGGTCCAAGAGGTGTGGGAAAGACTACAGTTGCTCGAATATTTGCAAAGGCTATAAATTGTGAATATGGGGAACCCGGGGTTCCATGTAACACGTGTTCCTCATGTGTCCAAATAAATCAAGGCAATTCTGTTGATGTACAAGAAATAGATGGGGCGTCTAATAGACGTATAGAAGAAATAAGGGAATTAAGAGAAAATATAAAATATTTACCTTCTTCAAGTAAATATAGGGTTTACATAATAGACGAAGTCCATATGCTTACAAAAGAGGCATTTAATGCTTTATTAAAAACATTAGAAGAACCTCCATCTCATGTAAAATTTATATTCGCTACTACTGAACCTCATAAGATACCTATGACTATACTTTCAAGGTGCCAAAGATTTGATTTTAAAAGACTTTCTACTCAATTGATAGTACAGCATTTGGAAAAGATAGCAAAAGCAGAGAGTATTGAAATAAGTAAATCAGCTCTTTTTACAATTGCTAAACAGGCTGAAGGAAGCATGAGAGATGCTCAGAGTCTTATGGATCAAGTAATTTCTTTCGCTGGCAAAAGTGTTGATGATAAAGATGTTATAAATGCGTTAGGTATACTTGATAGGTCTATAATATTTAAAGCTGTAGATATTATTATAGATAGTTCCATTAAAGGAATTTTAAAAATTATCGATGAAATTTACAATTATGGATATGATATAAAAATATTCTATCATTTTTTGATAGAACACTTTAGAAATCTTATGATATCTATTGTGAATCCTGATATCCTGGATATAGGAGAAGATGATAAGCTTAAAATAAAGGCTCAGGCTGATATATTGGGAATGGAAAAAATCCATTTTATATTAAATTTTCTTATCAGTAAGGAACAAGAATTGATGTATAGCCATAATCCCAGATTTTTTGTAGAGGCTGTTATGGTAAGATTATGTAGTATTAGAGAATTATTAACTTTTAATGATATAATTAAAAAATTAGAACAAATAGAGAAAAAAATTTTTATTTCATCTAATTTTAGACAAAATATTTCTGAAAAATGGGAAGATTTCCGAGATTCTGATAAAAAAGGAAATGAAGAGATAAAAAGAGAACACAAAAGAAAAGATTGGGCAGGATTTTTGAATTTCATAGCTTCTAAGAATAGAGTAATGTATAATGTTTTAAAAGGATGGGAATTGGCTGACATTAATGATGATATAATAGAATTTAAGCCTGATAATGAAGAATTTTCATCTTCATATTTTGGTGATAAGGATAGATATGAATTGCTGGTAAGATATTGTAGAGAATATTTTGGAGAGAACATTATTCCAAAATTAATTATATCTAATAATAAATCTAAAAAGAAAAAAATGTTTTCAGATAAAATACAAGAAGTATTGAATATGTTTCAAGGATATATGATAGATGAAGATAAAGCTAAATAATGAAAAAGGAGGAAATATATTATGAAAGGTTTTCCTAATATGGGAAATATTTTAAAACAGGCACAAAAACTACAGTCACAAATAGAGAAAATGCAGGCTGAGCTTGAAGATAAAACTGTAGAAGCTTCTGCAGGTGGTGGAATGGTGAAGGTAGTAATAAATGGAAAACAAGAATTAGTTTCTATATATATTGATCCTGAGGTTATGGATCCAGATGATCCAGAGATGCTTCAAGATCTTATTGTAGCAGCAGTAAATGAGGGCATTGCTAAGGCGAAGGAGCTTGTAAATGAAGAGATGAAAAAACTTACTCATGGGATGGGTATACCAGGGCTTCCTAATCTTAATAATTTGTTTTAATACTGTGTGATGTATCCTGAATCATTGCAAAGGTTGATAAAATATTTGTCGCTTTTGCCAGGTATAGGGCAAAAGTCTGCGACAAGACTTGCTCTTTATCTGATAAAGGATAATAGAGATTTAGCAGAATCTCTTGCCAAAAGTCTTTTGGAAGTTAAAGAAAAAGTGAAGCTTTGTAAGATATGTTTTAATATCTCCGAAAATGAAATATGTGAGATATGTGAAGATGATATGAGAAATCCAAATGTGATATGTGTTGTAGAAGGTCCGGCTGATCAGGCAGCAATTGAGGAATCTGGTGTATTTAAAGGTAGATATCATGTATTACATGGAGTTATTTCTCCATTAAATGGTATAGGTCCTGAAGATATAAGGATAAAAGAATTAATAGATAGAGTACAAAAAGAAGAAATAAAAGAGATTATAATAGCCACAAATCCAACAACTCAAGGCGAAGCTACAGCTATATATATTGCCAAACTGATTTTTAAAAAAAAGCCAACAATAAAACTTACAAGAATAGCATCGGGAGTTCCGTTTGGTGGTGATTTAAAGTATGCGGATCATATGACATTAGAAAAGGCTATTATAAATCGTTCTCCTATAAATATATGAACGCACTTCATATAATAAAAAGTTTAAAGACTTTTTTAAGAGATGATCAGATTCTTTTTTTGCCATCTCAAATGGAAGATTTTTCCAGTGATGGAACAAAATTAAAATTTTACCCTGATATAGTAGTATTTCCGAGTAATGCAATAGATGTTTCTAATGTTTTAAGTTTTGCAAATAATTTAAGAATTCCGGTAGTTCCAAGGGGTGCAGGTACTGGTATGAGTGGAGGAGCATTGCCCGTAAAGGGGGGAATATTATTGGCAATGGATAAGATGAATAAAATAATCAATATAGATAAAGATAATATGATATGTAGAGTTGAGCCAGGTGTGATTACAGGAGATTTACAGAATGAAGTAAAAAAAATGGGTTTATTTTATCCTCCTTATCCTGCAAGTGCTAATATATCAACTATTGGTGGCAATGTTGCTGAATGTGCGGGGGGATTGAGAGCAGTAAAATATGGGGTCACAAGAGATTATGTGTTAGGACTAACACTTGTTTTACCAACGGGTGAGATATTAAATACAGGAACGAATACTGTTAAAGGGGTTGTTGGATATGATCTTACGAGGCTAATTGTTGGATCTGAGGGTACATTAGCTGTTATTACAGAAATTATATTAAGACTAATACCTGAGCCTGAATCCAGAAAAAGCTTAGTTGTTTTTTTTGAGAGGATAGAAGATGCAATTTCAGTTGTTATAAATATTGGTCAAGCTAAAATAATACCAAGCATATTAGAGTTTTTAGATGATATATGCCTTGACTGTATAAAAGAAGATTTGTATATACCTCCATCTACCAATTCTATGCTTATTATAGAATTAGATGGGCCAAAAGTTTTGGTAAATGAGGAGGTTATAAAGGTACAGCATATATGTTATGCTCAAAATGGTGTTAACGTTTATATACCAAAAGATCTGAATGAAGAGACAAAAATTTGGGATGTGAGAAATAATCTATCTCATTCTTTATATAAATTGAGGCCCAATAAAATAAGCGAGGATATTGTTGTGCCAAGAAGTAATATACCTACTATGATAGCATATCTGCGATTGCTATCCGAAGAGTATAATTTGCCTATTCCAGTTTTTGGCCATGCTGGAGATGGAAATCTACATGTTAATATAATGTTGGATAAAAATATTAAAGAAGAAGTAAAAAAGATTGGAGAGCTAATTCCTAAAATTTTCAGTAAGGTTGTGGAATTGGGGGGTACTATTTCAGGAGAACATGGGATAGGTATTACAAAAGCTTCTTACATAGATATAGAGATATCAGATGTTGGAATAAATATTATGAAAAGAATAAAGCAGGTATTTGATCCTAATAATATTTTGAATCCTGATAAGATATTTTGTAGGGGAGATTTTTATGACAGAATCGTTGGAGGACAAGAGAGATAGGGTAAAAGAAATATATAAGATATTAGATCCAATATATCCTAAGGAAAAAACAGCTCTTAAGTATACAAATCCTTTTGAACTTCTTATAGCTACTATACTTTCTGCCCAATGCACAGACAAAAGAGTAAATCAAGTTACATCAAATCTTTTCAAAAAATATAAAAGGCCTGCGGATTATTTATCAGTTCCTATCGATGAATTAGAACAAGATATAAGATCTACAGGTTTTTTTAAGAATAAAGCAAAAGCTATAAGGACATGTTGCGAAAAGCTTATAAAAGAACATCATGGAAATGTTCCATCAAATATGCAAGAACTTATAAAATTGCCAGGCGTAGGTAGAAAGACAGCTAATGTAATATTGGGTGCTGTATTTAATATTCCTGGTATTGTAGTAGATACTCATGTGAAAAGGATTGCAAATAGATTAGGTTTAACAGAAAATAAAGACCCTTATAAAATAGAAAAGGATCTTGAAAAACTTTTACCTAAGGAAAAATGGAGAAGATTTTCTGATATACTAATTTATCATGGAAGAGCGATATGTAAAGCAAGAAACCCCTTACATGATAAATGCCCAATATCACATCTTTGTCCTTCTAATGAGGTATAAATATGGGATCTATAGTATACGAAGAGGCTCCTAAAATATATTCTGTTACCGAATTAACACAGGAGATTCAAGATCTTATTGAAAGTAAATTTAATATAGTTTGGATAGAAGGTGAAATTTCTAATTTTAGAACCCCTATATCTGGACATTATTACATGAGTTTGAAGGATAAATATGCTCAAATCAAGGCAGTAATGTTTCGGGGGCAAAATAGAAATCTTTCTTTTATACCTAAGGATGGTCTTAAAGTTATTGCCAAAGGCAGACTGAGTGTATATCCACCAAGAGGTGAATATCAACTTATCCTTGAATATATAGAACCTCTGGGTATTGGAGCTCTTGCCCTTGCTTTTGAACAACTTAAAAGAAAGCTTGCAGCTCAAGGTATATTTGATCAATCGCTTAAAAAACCTATACCTTTTCTGCCTCAAAGAGTTGCTGTTATAACATCTCCAACTGGTGCTGCAATAAGAGATTTTTTAAAAGTTATAAGAAGGAGATTTGCCAATTTAGAAATAATAATAGTTCCTGTGAGGGTTCAGGGTGAAGAAGCAGCTAAAGAGATAATAAATGCTATTGAATTGGTAAATAGTATATTGGACGTTGATATTATAGTATTAACAAGAGGGGGAGGATCTATTGAAGATTTATGGGCATTTAATAAAGAAGAACTTGCATTAGCTATAAGAAAGTCAAGAATTCCCATAGTATCAGCAGTAGGGCATGAAATAGATGTGACTATATCCGACTTAGCTGCAGATTTAAGAGCACCTACACCTTCAGCAGCAGCGGAAATATTAGTAAAAGAAAAAGAATCCCTTGTTAAGCATATCTTTGAACTCAGAGAAAGGCTTGCTGGATCCATAAGAAATATATTGACTCAAAAGTCATTAGAACTAAATAGAGTTAGGAAATCATTAAGAGATCCCAAGAAATTGATTCAGGATAAACTATTGAGAGCAGATGAATTAGGTTTAAGATGTATAAGGGCTATAAAGGTAATAATGGAAAAAGATGAAGATTCTTTTTATTCTTTAAAAAAGGAATTCTTTATGTGTTCCCCCCTGAATAAAATAAATAGTATAAAACAGAAATTAAGTTTTCATAAAAAAGTTATATCAAATTATATAACTCAGAGGTTAAGACATAACTATACCCAAATAGAAAGATTAAAAAATAGACTTGAAGATTTGAATCCTCTTTCTGTATTAAAAAGAGGCTATAGTATAACAATTCGACTTCCTGATAAAAAAGTTTTAAAAGATGCCGCTACTGTAAAACAGGGTGATAAGCTAAAGATACTGCTTGCAAAAGGTAGTCTTATAGGCAAAGTTTTATCTTTGGAGATTGATAATGAATAACAATAAAAGTTTTGAAGATGCCATGGAAAGGCTTGAAGAAATTGTTAATTTGCTTGAAAATGGAGAACTTTCTTTAGAAGAATCATTGAAAATATTTGAGGAAGGTATGAGTCTTGTTAAATTTTGTACTACTAAGTTAGAAGAAGCAGAGAAAAAGGTCAGTATCCTCATTCAGGAAAATGATGGATATGTGCAGGTACCTTTTAAGGATATAGACCAAAAGGATGAATAGATAGTGGATATAAAAGCATATCTCAAAGAAAGGAAAGATATAGTCGATAAAGCTTTAGAGAGATATTTTCTAAACTCAGAAGATAAGCATATAAAAGTATTAAAAGATTCAATGAAATATAGCCTTTTTGCCGGAGGAAAAAGATTGAGACCAATTCTTTGTATTGCTGGAGCTGAGGCAGTAGGCGGGACGTATAAAGAGGTTTTATCTGTTGCATGTGCATTGGAATTTATCCATACTTATTCTCTTATTCATGATGATTTGCCATCGATGGATAATGATGATCTTCGGCGAGGTATTCCTACAAATCATAAAGTTTTTGGTGAAACTATTGCTTTGCTTGCCGGTGATGGGCTTTTAACGGATGCTTTTTATTTGATGACTCTTGATCTTAATAGAGATCCAGTAAGGCTTCTTAGAGTGGTGAATCTTATTGCAAAAGCCGCAGGAAGTAATGGAATGGTGGGGGGACAGGTGGCAGATATAGAATCAGAAGGAAAAGATGTTGATTTATCTGTTTTAGAATTTATTCATACCCATAAAACAGGTGCCCTTATAAAAGCTTCAGTTATGAGTGGTGTAATACTGGCTGGAGGTACTGAAGAGCAAATAACAGCAGTTTCAGGATATGGTAGAAATATAGGTCTGGCATTTCAAATAGCTGATGATATTTTGAATGTTATTGGTGATCCAAAAATTTTAGGAAAGAGGGTTGGCAGTGATCAAGAAAAGAAAAAAGTTACTTATCCTGCTATATTGGGTTTAGAAAAATCAAAAGATATTCAAATAAAATTAGTAAAAAAAGCCATTGCACTACTTGATAAATTTGACTCAAAGGCAGATCCTTTGAGAGAGATAGCAAAATATATAATAGAGAGGAGAAGATGAGTAGTATAAAGGAAAGGATATTAGATAAAGTGAATTTTCCAGATGATCTAAAGCCTTTGTCTATATCAGAACTGCAGGCTCTTGCCCAAGAGATAAGAGAAGAGATAATAAATACTGTATCTAAAAATGGAGGTCATCTGGCCTCAAGTCTTGGTGCTGTCGAGCTAACCTTAGCTATACATTATGTGTTTAATGCTCCAAATGACAAAATTATTTGGGATGTAGGTCATCAAGCCTATGCCCATAAAATAATTACAGGCAGAAAAGATCGTTTTTATACTCTTAGAACCTATGGAGGTATTAGTGGTTTTCCTAAAAGAGAAGAAAGTCCATATGATACTTTTGGTACAGGACATAGTAGCACATCTATTTCTGCGGGTCTTGGTATAAGCACAGCAAAGTCACTAAAAAAAGAAGGATATAAAGTTATTGCGGTCATAGGCGATGGAGCTATGACTGCAGGAATGGCTTTTGAAGGTCTTAATCAAGCAGGCCATACTGAGCGGGATCTTATTGTTATTCTTAATGATAACGAGATGTCTATATCTCCTAATGTAGGTGCTCTTTCTTCATTTCTCAGCCGTAAAATGACAGGAAGAAAATTTGTTAGTTTTAGAAAAGAATTGGAGAATTTTATAAAATCTATTCCTGGCGTTGGAGAAGATATTCTAAAGATTCTAAAAAAAGGAGAGGATTCTATAATAACCTTTTTGACGCCTGGGATGTTATTTGAGGCATTTAAATTTAGATATATTGGTCCTATAAATGGACATAGATTAGATAGGTTGATTGAGGCGTTTGATAATGCCAAATATCTGGATGGCCCTGTAGTAATACATGTATCCACTGTGAAAGGAAAGGGTTATCAACCAGCAGAAAGAGATCCTTCAAAATATCACGGTATAGGTCCATTTGACATTAAAACAGGGAAGCCAAAAAGGGATGAAGATTCCAGGCCAAGTTATACTAAGGTTTTTGGTGATGCAATTGTAGAATTAGCAAAAAGAGATAATAGAATATATGCTATTACTGCTGCTATGCCAGATGGAACAGGCCTTATTCAATTTTCCAAGGAATTTCCTGATCGTTTCTCAGATGTAGGCATTGCTGAACAGCATGCTGTTACATTTGCGGCTGGACTTGCAGTTGAAGGATTTAGGCCTGTTGTAGCTATCTACTCTACTTTTTTGCAAAGGGCTTTTGATCAGATTATACATGATGTTTGTCTTCAAAAACTTCCTGTGGTATTTGCTATAGATAGAGGAGGGATTGTGGGTGAAGATGGTCCAACTCACCATGGTACATTTGATCTGTCTTATCTTAGGCTTATACCTAATATAATAGTTGCAGCTCCTAAGGATGAGAATGAATTGAGGCATATGCTATATACTGCATTAATACAAGAAAAAGGACCTATGGCAATTAGATATCCAAGGGGTAAAGCTGTAGGAGTTGACCCGGAAAATGATTTTAAAGAAATTCCTATAGGTAAAGTTGAGATATTAAAGGATGGTAATGATATAATATTGTTAGCAATTGGTAGTACTGTTTATCCTTCATTATATGCAGCCGAAGAATTAAAAAAGGAGGGGCTTTCTGTGGGTGTTGTAAATTGCCGTTTTGTAAAACCAATTGACAAAAACATTGTCAACATTGTTGCTTCTGTTGGTAAGGTAATGACTGTAGAGGAGAATACCCTCATAGGGGGTTTTGGAAGTGCTATCTTAGAAATGCTGAGCGAGTATAGTCTTGATAACATCAAACTCAAAAGAATCGGTTTGCCTGATAGTTTTATAGAACATGGTCCAGCCGACTTTATTAGAAATAAATATGGTTTAGGTAAAGATAATATAAAAAATGAAATAAAAGCCTTTCTACATGAACAAAGATAGGTCAAGACTTGACTTGCTACTTATAAAAAAAGGGATTGTTGAAAGTAGACAGAAAGCTCGTTCTTTAATAATGGCAGGGGCTGTTTTCGTTGATGGAATAAGAATAGAAAAACCTGGTTATTCAGTGTCTATGTTTTCAAAAATACATATAAAAGAAGATATTTTCCCAAAATATGTGAGTAGAGGAGGATTAAAACTCCAGGCAGCACTTGATTATTTTAATATTGATCCTATAGGAAAAATATTTTTAGATGTTGGGGCATCAACAGGAGGCTTTACAGATTGTCTTTTGCAAAAGGGTGCAGAAAAGGTAATTGCTGTAGATGTAGGATATGGGCAACTACATTGGAAATTAAGAAATAATCCTAAGGTTATACTTATGGAAAGAACTAATATCCGTTATTTAACATCTGAAATTTTAAATGAGAATTTGGATGGTGCTGTAATAGATGTTTCTTTTATATCTCTAAAACTTGTTATTCCTGTGGTCTCTCAGCTTCTTAAAAACAATTCTATTATAATAGCCTTAATTAAACCACAATTTGAAGTAGGCAAAGGAAAAGTGGGGAAGGGAGGGGTGGTTCGGGATCCCAAACTTCACAGAAAAGTTATAAATGATATAATTAGCTTTGCTATTGATCTGGGATGGAATATAAAAGGCTGTTTCCCTTCACCCCTACTTGGCCCGAAGGGCAATAGAGAATTTTTTATATATATGATACGTTAACGAGCTCTTCTTTTTGAAGCTTTTAGGGGGTTTATTCTTTTACTACCATTTTTATTACCATTTCCCTGAAGATGAGTGGCCATGTTGCATGGGCCTAATCTCCATTTAGCAGATGGATCAGGAAATACTAAGCAATACTTTCCAGTTGGAAATTCTTTTATTCTTTGACAACCTTCACACTGTTCAACGATTGGGTGACATGTACCTCCATTGAACTTACATCCTTTTTTTGTCATAAAAAAACACTCAAAACCTTTTTTTATGGTTTCACAAATCATGGGTATCACCTCCCTTTTTATATTAAAAATACGGGCAGGATATATGACAAAAAAAGATTTTAGTGTCAAGCAAAATAAATAAAGATATCGTAGATAGGTATAGAGATATTTAAAAAAAATCTCAAAATTTATAATTTATAAATACATTAGAAATACATATATATTAACTTATAAAATACTATACGATGCAAGTATATTTTATTTTAAACCTGAAATTGCCACCTATAATTAAAACCGCATATTAATTCTTATAAATTCAAATACAAGTTTTTTATTAATATGAGATAAGAGACATTAAAATTTACTCAAGGGTATATTAGTTGTTTAAATTTTTTGAACAAAATAATTCTATATGTTCCAAAATATTATTGACATTTATACCCTTACTTATGTTATATATCACAACACTTTTTAATTAGGAGATGACTATGGGAGAAGGGAAAAAAGGATGGGGTAAACTAGTCATTATTTTGGTAGTTTTGATAACAATAATAGTTCTTATGAGGGTATTTGGACTGACAAAATATATAAGTATTCAAAATATACAAAAGTTAAATGGATGGATAAAAGGTTTTGGCCCATTAGGCCCTGTAATTTACATATTTATGTATATTCTATCTTGTGTCTTTTTCCTTCCAGGAATACCTATTACTTTATTAGGAGCAGTTGCATTTGGGGCGGTTCAGGGAGTTATTTATGTTTCGATTGGTGCTACCTTAGGTGCTGCTGCTGCTTTTTTGATAGCAAGATATGCAGCTCGCTCTATGGTAGAAGAGTGGATAAAAAAGAATGAGAGATTGCGTAAAATAGATGAGGGAGTCCAAAAACATGGGTGGCGGATGCTTATGATTACACGTCTTGTTCCTATATTCCCATTTAATGTTCAAAATTATGTTTACGGTATAACTAATATAAAATTTTGGACATATGTATTTGTCTCTTGGATATGCATGTTACCAGGAATTGTTGCATATGTATTTGCAGGTGGTGCACTTATAAGTGGTAAGGGAGATATTAAGAAAACTATGATGTATTTGGCTATTGCTGGTGTATTTTTTGTAATTGTTTCTCTTATTCCGGGAATTATAAAGAAACGTTATAAAGATGTAGTTGAAGAGGAGTAGAAAAATGGAATATAATAAATATTTAGGATATTCTCCAAAAATTATAGAAAAATGTATAGGTGAAGAACCTCCTTTTTGTCAAGCAGCCTGCCCTCTCCATATAGATAATCGCAGAATGATAGCTCTTATAAGAGAAGAGAAATATCGTGAGGCACTTGATGTGGTGTTAGAGAAGCTGCCTTTTCCTAAGATATTAGGTAGGGTTTGTGTGAGACCATGTGAAAAGGCATGTAAACGGAGAGATATTGATAGGGCAGTTTCTATATGTAATCTTAAAAGGTTTATAGCTGATATGCATAGTCCTACTCCTGTTGATACCAGTATTGAATCTGAAAAAGATAAAAAAATAGCTATTGTGGGAGCAGGTCCTGCTGGACTTATGGCTGCGTATTGTCTTAGAAAAAAAGGATATAAAATAGTGGTATATGAAGCAGAATCTTTTTTGGGTGGTGCTTTGAGTTTATATTTGCCTACATATAGGCTCCCAAGACATATATTAGAAGAAGAATTAGCTTTTATTCCTAAAATGGGAATAGATATAAAATTAAATACCCGGTTGGGGAAAGAGGTATCTCTTCAGGATTTAAGGGATAATTATGATGCAGTATTTCTGGCTTTAGGTACACAAAAAAGTTTAAAGCTGGGTATAAGAGGAGAAGATTTGGATGGAGTTTTTCACTCTATTGATCTTTTAAGGAAAGTTAATACTGGTCAAGAAGTTCATATATCCAAAAAAATAGCGGTTATTGGTGGTGGTAACGTTGCTATTGATGCTGCCAGGACAGCTTTACGTCTTGGAGCAGAGGAAGTAACTATTTTATATAGAAGAACAAAGGCAGAGATGCCTGCCCATGAAAGAGAAGTAAGAGATGCAGAGGAAGAAGGTATTAAGGTGGAAATACTTACTGCTCCTGTGGAGATTTTGGGTAAAGATAAAGTAGAGGGAGTAAGGTGTATTAGAACAGAGCTTGGGCCACCAGATAAGAGTGGAAGAAGACGACCTATTCCTATAGATGGATCTGATTTTGATATTCCAGTAGATCAAGTTATAGTAGCTATTGGTCTCACTACAGATCTTAATGGAATTCAAGAATATGGTATAAATACCACAAGATGGAATACCATTGAAGTAAATCCAGATACCTTAGAGACAAATATATCAGGAGTGTTTGCAGGAGGAGATGTGGTAAATGGTCCTGATACAGTAGTAGGAGCTTTAGCTCACGGACGTCAGGTAGCATTTGCTATAAATACATATCTGCAATATGGAGAGGCCAAGCCTATTCCTTATGAATTAAGGCCATGGGAAACAAGGCTTGTTGTGGACATAACTGGTATTGAAAAAAGCGAAAGGCAAAGGATGCCAGCCCTTCCTGCTGAGATAAGAACAAAAGATTTTAGAGAGGTGGAGCGAGGTTTTGATATACCAACTGCTAAAAAAGAAGCAGAAAGGTGTATTCAATGTGAATGTAGAAGGTGTGTGAAGACATGTGCTTTTCTTGAAAAGAACTGTTTTACACCAAAGGATTTAGTTGTAAAGTTTCAACATCTTAAAAAAGATGATTTGGTTATACCATATTCTTGCAATATATGTAGTTTATGCGAAACTGTATGTCCTCAGGATCTAAATATGGGGCATCTTTGTATGGAATTTAGAGAAAAGTTAATAGATCTTGGTCTTGCCCCTTTACCTCAACATAAACCAGTTTTATCTAATCAAAAATGGGGGACTTCAAAATATTTTACTTTGGCTCTTCCTGATATTGAAACAGGAAGATGTGAGTGGATATTTTTTCCTGGATGTGCACTTCCTAGTTATTCACCAGATTTGGTTATAAAAACATATAATTACATAAAACAGAAATTGCCTAATACTGGTATTGTTTTAAATTGTTGTGGAGGACCTACTCATTTATTAGGAGACAAAGAGGGTTTTAAAAGGATTCAGGAAGATACTATTAATATGATGTTAGAACTTGGAACAAATAAGGTTATTTTAGCATGCCCTGATTGTTATCATACCTTCAAAGATTTTGCTCCGCAATTAGAGGTTACTACTGTTTATCACATTATGGCAGATTATGGAATTCCAGAACCTTTAAGCAAAGAAGACATAGTATTCTCTATTCATGATTCTTGTGTTACAAGACATGAGGAAGATCTACATGAAGCTGTAAGATATATTATAAAAGAACTGGGATATAATGTGGAAGAACTTGATTATTCTAGATATATGACAAAGTGTTGTGGGGCGGGTGGTATGGCATTTAATTCTGATCCAGAATTTATTACTGAAGTTATAAAAAATAGGGCAAACGAAAGCCCTCATGATTATATTACTTATTGTGCAGGGTGTAGATTGACATTTGCTTTTGTAAAAAAGCCGGTTTTACATCTGTTGGATCTTATTTTTAATCCAAAGTTACAGGAGGCCCGAATTTCATCTCCTCCTAATCCTTTAGTTAAATGGAGCAATAGATGGAAGTTGAAAAAAAGATTGCAAAAAATAAAAAAATAAAAAAACAGGAGGTGTGTTATGAGTACTAAAAGTTTTAAGAAGTTATTATCGTTATTGGTATTTGTAGGGTTCTTTTTGTTTGTTATGGGCACAGCCTTTGCTGGATACAAAGGCTATGTCAGAGACAATGTTATTATAAGCGTTAAACAATTAAAGGCTCTTATGGATAAAAAAGAGCCAAAACTTGTAATACTTGCTGTTGCAAGAATAGACCAATATTTAAAAGGTCATATTCCAGGAGCTATAAGGGTATGGAGACCTGAATATGAGCCACCAAAAGATAAGCCTTTTCCATTTGAGGGTATGATTTTAAATAGAGTAGATTTCCAAAAATTTGCAAGGAAATTGGGTATAGATAACGATTCTATAGTGGTGATTTATGATCACAAATATGATGCTACAAGGTTATGGTGGGCATTTTTCCTTTATGGAAAAAGGGATTGTAAAGTATTGGATGGTGGTTTTCAAGCATGGAAAGCAGCAGGATATCCTGTAGATCATTTTAGCAAAGGAAAACCAAAGAAGGTTGGAAACTTTGTAGCAAAAGATCCTCTTCCTGGTTGGACTGCATCAATGGAAGATGTTTGGAGGGCAAAGACAGATCCTGAAATACAATTATGGGATAATAGGAGTAAAAAAGAATGGACTGGTGCTACTTTGAAGAGAGGTGCTTATAGAAAAGGTCGTATTCCTTGGGCAAAATATTTAAGCTGGAAAGAATTTAAGATGCCTGTTAAGAAAGGTGAGAAACCAACCTTATTTAAACCTGCAAGTGAGGTAGAAAAGGTTATAAAGAAGCATGGTATGGATAGAAATAAGCATCAAATTTTTTATTGTCAGTCTGCAGTAAGGACTACAACTCCTATTTTTGTCCTTTATATGTTGGGTTGGGATGTTAGTAAACTTCATAATTTTGATGGTTCATGGATAGAGTGGAGTTATTATAAAGAAAATCCCGTAATATGTGAAAAATGTAAATAGATATAAATATAAATAAATAATAAAGGAGGTGAACATGGCCAATGAGTCCAGGATAAAAAATTTTCTTTTTGGCACACAGGATGTAAAAGGCTTGATTCCAGGTTTTATATTGGCTGTAATTATAACAGCACTGGCAGTATATTTGCATGATCTTATAGGAGTTTTGTTTCATCTGAAGAAAAGTCCTATAAGTAGCATTATGATAGCTATTATTTTGGGGTTAATTTTAAGAAATACTATCAAAATTCCTGAATCTATGTATCCAGGAATAAGTTTTTGTCTTGCAAAGATGTTGAGGCTTGGTATTATACTTGTGGGAATTAGATTAAGTATATTTGCTGTTTTAAAAATCGGCGCACTTGCAGTAGGAATTGTATTTGTTTGTATATGTGTAGGTTGTCTTTTTACTATTTTTGTTGCTCTTAAACTTAATCTTCCTGAAAGACTAGGCACATTGATTGCAGTGGGTACAGGTATATGTGGAGCTACCGCTATTGTTGCTACTGGTCCATCAATAAATGCTAAAGAAGAAGAGATTGCTTATGCAGTAGGGACAATAACCCTATTTGGGTTAGTTGTAATGTTTGTTTATCCATATCTTACTCATCTGGTACTTGGTATGACTCATGTGCAGGCTGGTATATTTATGGGTACCGCAATTCATGAGACTGCTCAAGTAGCTGGTGCAGGGCTTATGTATGATCAATTATGGATAACTAAAGGAGTGCATCCTACAGGAATGGATGTGGCTATTGTTACAAAGCTCGTGAGGAATACTTTTATGGCCATTGTTATTCCTGCAGCTGCTTATTTTTATACTAAAAGGCAAATGGCTGAGAAGACAGAGATCAGTATTATAAAACTTTTTCCTATGTTCATATTGGGTTTTTTGGGAATGGCGGTTATTAGATCTCTTGGTGATTTTTTTATTGTAAAGCAAGGATTATTCAGCAGTCCAGGGGAATGGAAGCAGGTATGTGGATTTGTAAATCACTGGGCAGGTCATTTTCTTGCTCTTGCTATGGCTGGAGTAGGTCTTGGAACAGATATAAAAAGGTTAAAAGAGCTTGGTGTAAAACCCTTTTTGGTAGGACTTGTAGCAGCTGTTACAGTGGGAATTGTAAGTTTAATCTTGGTAAAGGTATTAGCTCCATTCCTACATGTAGGATCTTAAGTAGCTAATTATGTTAAGAAAATAAGAAAGGGGAGTTTTTAAAAGCTCCCCTTTCTTATTTATATCAAAAATCAAATTATTATATTGTTTTTAAAAGCATTGCTCTACAATTTTTTAACCTATTACTTATAACCTTAGCAATTGTTTTGTATGTATTCATTCCTATTTGGGGATCTTTTTCTAATATCTGCATCAGGGGTTCTCGTTCTATAGATGCCACTTTTGTATCTTTTCTTGCTATCGCCCCACTTGTATAATAATGAGGAGGAACAAGAGCACTCCATCCAAAAGTTTCATAAGGTATTTTAATTATTGATAGGGGAATTCTTTCTGGTCTGACAGAAGATTGTATAAATATCTCTATCTCTCCATTTAATAGAGTAAATATATGATTTGCATCATCTCCTTCGCTAAATATTATATCTTCTCCTTTATACTCTACAATTTTGCATATCTTTACTATTTCTTTAAGATGATCTCCTGGCAAACCCTTGAATAACTGCATCTTACTCAATTCCTCAATACTTAACATAACTTTACCTCCATTTTTTAATTGAATTATATCATAATTATTTAATGTTTTAAGCAAATAAATAATTCTTTTGTATTTCCTGTATAAAAAAGTATATCATTTTGTCCTATTTCTATTAAATGTATACCATAGGTATTTAATAGAGCTGCTGTTACTCCTATACCATAGTCATATGTGGTTTCACAATAAGGGGTTTTTAATCCACAAGAAGGGCTTTTATCTTTTACCAAAGCTATTTTTATATTATGCTTGTTTGCCAATTCAATAGCCATATATGCCCCTCTTTTAAAATTTTTAGTAACATCAAATCCATATATATTTATAACCTTAGCCTTTCCTTTTAATACATCTTTTCCATCACCACCATATATATTGGCTGCAGGTCGTGGTGTAGGTAACCCTCCCATTTTTTCAGGGCAAAAAGGAATAAATTTTATTATATCAGTATATTTAAAAATCCATTTATTCAAAGAATCTTTTCCATCATATCTACATTTTTCGCCTAATAAACAAGCACTTATAAGTACAGTTTGTTTATTCTGTAAGTTGTACAGGAGATTCTCCTTCTTCTCTGGCTTCAATCCATCCTATATTATACGCATGTTCTCCCATTCCATTGATGCGAGCTATTATTTCTTCTGTATCATCTTTACTTACTACTAAGATCATTCCTATTCCATTATTAAAGATTCTTATCATTTCATTTTCAGAGATATTGCCATGTTTTTTGATAATTTTAAATATAGGATGCGGTTCCCAACTGGACTTATTTATAATTGCCTTGCATCTTTTTGGTAATATTCTTGGTAAATTTTCCAGAAATCCTCCCCCAGTAATATGAGCGATTCCATATATTTTGAAATCTCTTTTTATACTTTCAACTATATCAACATATATCTTTGTAGGCTCTAAAAGTTCTTCACCTAATGTTCTTCCTAATTCTTCTATATAATCATCTACTTTCATTTTTAATTGTTCAAAAAATATCTTTCTAATAAGAGAATAACCATTACTATGCAATCCTGTGGATCTAAGGCCTATTAGTTGATTTCCAACGGAGATTTCTGAGCCATCTAATATATCTTTATTATCTACTATACCTATCACAAATCCAGCAAGATCATATTCTCCTTCTTTATACATCGATGGCATTTCTGCTGTTTCTCCACCTATAAGTGAACAATGAGCTTTTTCACACCCTTTACATATTCCATTGATTATATGAACCGCTTTTTTTATATCCAACTTACCCATAGCTAAGTAATCAAGCATAAATAATGGCGTAGCTCCTTGAACAATTATGTCATTTACGCACATTGCAACAAGATCTATACCAACAGTATCATGTTTATCCATCATAAAAGCTATTTTTAATTTTGTTCCAACTCCGTCTGTGGAAGCTACAAGTATAGGTTCTTCTATGTTATCCAAATTCCTCAATGAAAATAAGCCTGCAAATCCACCTATATTAGTTACTACACCAGATCTAAAAGTTGTACTTACAAGAGGCTTGATAATATCAATTAGTTTGTGTGCGACATTGATATTTACACCAGCTTCTGCATATAAATCTTTTTTTTCAGTCATGATTTCTTATTGTTTTAATATAAATTTTTCTTGTTCTTGGTCCATCAAATTCACAAAAGAATATTTTTTGCCAAGTCCCTAAAACTAAACTGCCATTTTCTATAATAATATTTATAGAATTACCCACAATAGTAGCTTTTATATGACTATCAGCGTTTCCTTCTAAATGCTTATACATGTCTCCTTTTGGAATAAGTTGGTTTAATTTGCAAATAATATCTCGGCATACATTAGGATCTGCTCCTTCATTAATAGTGATTCCCCCTGTTGTATGAGGTACATAGCATATACATATACCATTAGATATTCCCAATTTATTTATTTGCTTTTGAATAATATCTGTAACATCTATCATTTCAGTTCTTTTGGTGCTTTTAATAAAGATAACTTCATACATATTATTATCCTCTTTTATTATTTCTTATCAAAACTAAGAATTAATTTGCTATCAATATCATTTTCCTTTTCTTCTTGTTTATCATTTAAGTGGAGGTTAAGTAAATAATCGGTTATCAGCTTATACCTATTATCTCTTTTTTTAAATGCATCAGATGCCTTTAGACATAATAAAGCCATTTCTTTTTCATTTTTTATTGCAAAATAATATGCCATTTCTAAGAATCTGTTTTTAAATATCTCTGGCGCAAAAAAATTTTCTCTATATTTATCTTTTATCTCATTTATTCTCAAGTTTTTCTGATGTTCAGATAATATAATAGGACTCTTTTCAATATTTTTTAATTCTTTGGCCAAAGCCTCAACATCAGATATAATACTCCAATCTTTCATCAATTCATGAGAAAAGATTTTTTTTACCTCAGATAGAGTAATATTTTTTAGCAATGAATAATTAATATCAGGCATGAATTTATAGATAGGATGCATATTAAGACTAGGTATATTATCAGTTAACCATTTTATTATATTTTTTAGTTTATTTGTATTATCAGCTTTAAAACCTTTTTTATAAGCATCTTTTAATATCCATGTAGCATGAGATATATTAATTTCTATTAAATGGTGGTTATAGCAGATCTCTTTTGAAATAGTATTTAATAAGATATTAAATCTTTTCTTACTCAAATTTTCATAAACTATAAATTCCTTTATTCCTTCTATATCTGAAATAAAGGCTACTGCTGCTTCCATATTTCCATGATTTATGTATAATTGAAAAATCAATATTCTTTGCCAAATAGAACCAAATATATGACTTACATATGCTCTATTTTTATTTTTTTCTTGTAACAATATAGATACAAATTCATCTTTTTCATAATATAACTCTCGAACATCAATTCCTTTTTGTTTAAGCTTAAAACATATTCTTTTTATAGCCTTTTTTACTTCATTGTTATTAGAAAATTTATTCTTTATCTGTTTGAGAAATATAACTATTTCTGGATCTTTTAATAAAGACTTAGGTAATTTTTCTATTAAGGCTACACCTATAATAGGATTTGATAGGTTATCTACTAAAGACATATTTAGTCCTTCTATATTCAACCTTTCTAACAGATACTCTACTTCATTTTTTTCTTTATTAGTTAATTTTATATCTTTTTTCTTACTCTTGCCCAATTTGTATCCTTTCTACTGTGACCATGTCTTCGTTACCTTGTTCTTCAAAATAGACATTTATAGTTTCTTCACGGGAAGTCTCTATAAGCTTTCCTATATAATCGGCACATATGGGAAGTTCTCTTGAGCTTTTGCCTCTATCAATAAGTATAGCAAGTTTTATTTTCTTTGGTCTTCCATAATCTAATATAGCATCTATAGATGCTCTAACAGTTCTGCCAGTATACAAAACATCATCAATAAGAATTACTGTTTTATTATCTACTGGAAAATAAATCTCTGTTTTTCTTACAATAGGTGCAGGTGCTATTTTTGTCCAGTCATCTCTATAAAGGGTTATATCCAATATTCCTAAGGGTAATTCTTTATTTGTTAGCTTTTTTATATATCTTTTTATCCTAGAGGCAAGAAATGCTCCCCCTGTCCTTATTCCAATAAGCACTGTATCATCTAAGTTATTATTAGTCCTAAGTATATTATATACAATATTTTTTATTGATTCTTCTATTTGGGCTTTTTTCATAATTATATTCATATCGATTACCCTTTTTTATTATCATAAAAAATGAATTTTTTTCTTATCACTTACATATACTTATGGTCAAGCCTTTATTTTTGCAAACTTATTGTTTATAATACATTTTTTAGTAATAAAGTTTTATTAAGGAGATAGTCAATGTATGAATTTGGGAGAATGAAGAGATTGCCTCCATATTTGTTTGCTGTAATTAATAAGATAAAAATGGATCTTAGGAGACAAGGGGAAGATATTATTGATTTAGGAATGGGTAATCCAGATATTCCTACTCCTAAGCATATTGTGGATAAACTTGTAGAAGCAGCTCAAAAATCACATAACCATCGATACTCTGCTTCTATGGGGATAAGAAGATTAAGAGAAGCAATATGCAACTGGTATAAAAGAAGATATCAAGTAGAACTTGATCCTGAAGAGGAAGCTATAGTAACCATTGGGGCAAAAGAAGGACTGTCGCATTTAGTATTGGCAACTATAGAACCTGGAGATGTGGTATTTGTTCCAAATCCCACATATCCTATTCATCCCTATTCTGTAATTATTGCTGGAGGGGATGTAAGAAGTATACCAATTGGTTCTGATAGAGATCTTTTTGAAGATTTGTTAGATGCTACAAGACAAACTTGGCCTCATCCAAAGATGTTGATTATATCTTACCCTCACAATCCAACTACTGCTATAGTAGATCTTGATTTTTTTAAAAACATTGTTCAATTCTGTAAAGAACACAATATAATTGTACTTCATGACTTTGCTTATGCAGATCTTGCATTTGATGGATATACACCTCCCAGTTTTTTGCAAGTACCAGGTGCAAAAGATATAGGAGTCGAATTTTTTAGTATGTCCAAAAGTTATTCTATGCCTGGATGGAGGGTAGGCTTTTGTGTTGGTAATAAAAATCTTATTGATACATTGAAGAAGATAAAAAGCTATTTGGATTATGGTGTATTCCAGCCTATTCAAATTGCTTCTATAATAGCTTTGAATGGCCCAGATGATTGTGTAAAAGAGATTGTAGAAACTTATAGACAGAGAAGAAATGCGCTGATAAATGGTTTAGATAAAACGGGATGGAAGATAGATAAGCCAAAGGCAACTATGTTTGTATGGGCGAAGATACCCGATAGATTTAGAGAAATGGGATCCCTTAAATTTGCAGAACTCCTTTTAAGAGAAGCTAAAGTAGCAGTTTCGCCAGGCATAGGTTTTGGAGAATATGGTGACAACTTTGTTCGTTTTGCTCTTGTGGAAAATCCTCATAGGATAAAACAAGCTGTTCGTGGTATAAGAAGAATGTTTTACAGATATTATTAGTTTTTAGGAAGTTGATTGTATGTCTATAAATGTTGGTATTATAGGATTTGGTACTGTTGGAACTGGTACAATAGATATTCTTACTAAGAATAGAAATTTTATAGCAAAAAAGCTTGGTACAGATATAATAATAAAAAAAGTGGCAGATTTGGATATAGAAAAAGATAGAGGGGTAAAGATTGATAAATCTTTTCTTACAAAGAATGCAATGGATATAATAAATGATCCAGATATACATATAGTTGTGGAACTTATAGGTGGTGTTACAAAGGCAAAGGAATTTATAGTTTCAGCAATGAAGAGAGGCAAACATGTGGTAACTGCTAATAAGGCTCTCTTAGCAGAATATGGAGAGCATATATATGAAGTAGCAGAAAGATACGGGGTATGTCTTGCTTTTGAAGCGAGTGTAGGAGGAGGCATTCCTATTATAGGAGCATTAAAAGGAGGCCTTTCTGCAAATAAAATAAATTCTGTTTTGGGTATATTAAATGGCACTTCAAATTATATCTTAACTAAAATGGCTCAAGAGAATAGGTCGTATGAAGAAGTAGTGAATGAGGCTGTAAAATTAGGTATAGCTGAAGATCCACCTACTCTTGATGTAGATGGAACAGATACAGCTCATAAGTTGGCTATAATTGTGTCTATTATTTGTGGCTATCCTGTAAATTATAAAAAGATATATAAAGAGGGTATAACAGAAATTACTTCAGATGATATAAGGTTTGCAGATGAATTTGGTTATACAATAAAGTTACTTGCCATTACCAAAAATCATGGAGATTATATAGAAGCAAGGGTGCATCCTGCTATGATATCTAAGGAAAATATGCTTGCTAATGTGAATGAGGTCTTTAATGCTATATATATAGAAGGAGATTTTGTTGGACCGAATCTTTATTATGGTCTTGGTGCTGGTAAAAGTCCCACGGGTAGTGCAGTGGCGTCCGACATAATAGCTTTAGCAAGGCATATTATAAATGGTAATAAAAAAATTATTCCACCCCTTGGTTTTTGTAAACATAGTGATATTACTGTCAAAATTCAGCCTATGGAAGAACTAAAGACGCGTTATTATTTTAGAGTATCTGCTTTAGATAAGCCAGGAGTCCTTTCTTCAATATCTGGGGTTCTTGGAGAATATAAGATTAGTATAGAATCTGTTATCCAAAAAGGTAGAAAAGAAAAAGGCAATGAGTCTGTGCCTATTGTTATGTTAACTCATGAGGCATTAGAAAGGGATGTAAGAAAAGCTATTTCTATAATAGATAAATTGGATGTGGTTAAGGATAGAACAGTTGTTATAAGACTTATATAAGATAATGGATAAATCTATAAAAAAGAAAAAGTTTATTATAGTTGTTGGAGATGGAATGGGAGATTATCCTATTCCAAAACTTGGTAATAAAACCCCGCTTGAAGTGGCTAATACTCCTAATATGGATCTTATAGCTTCTGTTAGGATAGGAACTTTTAGTTCTATACCAAAAGGTATGGAACCTGGTAGTGATGTAGCTAATATGTCTATTTTGGGATATGATCCTTCTATATATCATACAGGAAGAGCCCCAATTGAGGCAGCAAGTATGGGTATAAAGCTTGATCAAGATGAAACAGCCTTCCGTATGAACCTTGTGACTCTGTATTTTGAAGAGGATAAAATTATTATGAAAAGTCATAGTGCTGATGAGATAAGCTCAGAGGAATCAAAACCTATAATTGAGCATTTAAAAAATAATTTTCCTTTTCCAAAAGGAATTAGAATATATCCTGGAGTTGCGTATAGACATCTTTTAACATGGAAAAATGCCCCTTTTGTAAAAACATTACCTCCTCATGATTATTTGGATAAAGATATATCTTTTTATCTATCAAGTAATGATCCTGTAGTATCGTTAATTAGATTGTCCTGGAATTATTTAAAAAATCATCCTATTAATATTCTTAGAAGAAAAAAGGGATTTTATGAGGCCAATTCTATATGGTTATGGGGTCAGGGTAAATCACCAAGGCTTCCTTCTTTTAAAGAAAGATTTGGTATTACAGGTGGCATAATATCGGCTGTTGATTTGATAAAAGGTTTGGGGGTAATTATTGGATTAAGTCCTATTAAAGTAGAAGGTGCAACTGGTTATTTAGATACTAATTATAAAGGTAAAGCAAAAAGGGCATTAGAAGCCCTTGAGAAATATGATTTTATTTTTATTCATATTGAGGCACCTGACGAAGCAGGTCATAATGCAGATATAGAAGGTAAGATATATGCTATAGAAAAGATAGACAAAGAAGTCATTGGAACTATAATAAATGAATCATCTTATTTTGAAGATTATGCCATTTTAGTAGTTAGTGATCATTATACCCCTATTAGTAAAAGAACTCACACCATTGAACCTGCTCCTTTTGCATGGGCTACTAAATCAGAGATAGATCATTGTGTTAAAAAGAGGAAATTTTGTGAAAAAGAGGCTAATGCTTCTGAAATATTTTTCAAAGGTCCTGAACTTATATCTTCTTTTCTTAAATATCCTTGACACATGATATTTTTTTAAATAGGTTTCTAAAAACTTTTGAGGAGGTGTATAGAATGAACATACTTATATTTGGACCTAACGGTAGTGGTAAGGGTACTCAGGGAGCAATTATTAAAAAAAAATTTGGTATTCCTCATATAGAGTCTGGTTCAATATTTAGAGAAAATATTTCAAAAGGAACTGAGCTTGGTAAAAAAGCTAAAGAATTTATTGATAGAGGAGATTTAGTTCCTGATGAAATTACTATTCCCATGATATTGGGTAGAATTAAACAAGATGATTGTAAGAGAGGCTGGCTTTTGGATGGATTTCCAAGAAACCCAAATCAAGCAAAAGCACTTGTAGAGGCATTAGAAAAGGAGAATATTAAAATTGATGTTGTGATAGAGATTGTTTTAGATAGAGAGACAGCAAAAAAAAGGATAATGGGTAGAAGATTATGTGTAAACGATAATAATCATCCAAATAACATATATATAGATGCTATAAAACCAAAGGAAGGTAAATGTAGAATATGTGGTGGAGAGCTTATTACGAGATCAGATGATCAAGATGAAGAGGCAATTGATAAAAGACACAATATATACTACGATGAAAGAAACGGCACCTTGGCGGCTATAAATTTTTTTAAAGAGTTATCAAAGAAGAATAATGGAATTCCAAAAATAATAGAAATAGATGGGAAACCTTCGGTTGAGGAAGTATCAAGAGAACTAATAAATAAATTAGATAGTATTCAATGAATATTGTATTGATTGGATATAGATGCACAGGGAAAAGTAGTGTAGGAAGATTGTTATCAAAAGAAATAGGATGGGAATACATAGATACAGACGAATTAATCCAACAGAAATCCGGCTTTTGTATAGATGATATTGTAAGACAGTATGGTTGGAATAGATTTAGAGAACTGGAAAAAGAAATAGTTAAAGAAGTTTCTAATCTGGATAACTATATTATATCGACAGGTGGAGGAGTTGTTCTGAATGAAGAGAATGTTTATAAACTTAAGGAAAGAGGTTTTTTTATATGGTTAAAAGCAGATTCAACTACTATACGGGCTCGCATGAAGGAAGATCAAAAAACTGATATTAATAGACCTGCATTAACAGATGCTAATCCAATAGATGAAATAGAACACGTGTTAAAATTAAGAGAACCTCTATATGATAAGTATGCGGATTTTATAGTAAATACCGATAATCTTTCTGAACAACAAGTATGTAATATTATATTAAAAAAAATACTTAGGTTTGTATAGTTTATGGGTGGTAATTCTTTTGGAAAAATATTTAAAATCACTACTTTTGGAGAATCTCATGGAGTAGGTATTGGTGTTGTTATTGATGGCTGCCCATCTAAGATTCCTCTTTCAGAAAAAGATTTTGAATATGCAATGGCAAGAAGGAAACCAGGAGCCTCACCTGCAGATACACTTAGGAGAGAACAAGATTATGTGGAGATAATTTCTGGGGTTTTTAAAGGTTTTACTACTGGTACACCTATAACACTTTTTATAAGAAATCTGGACATAGATAGTAGCCCTTATGAAAGGATAAAGAATGTATTTAGACCTGGTCATGCGGATTATACGTATTTCAAAAAATATGGCCATGTCGATTATAGAGGTGGTGGAAGGGCTTCTGCCCGCGAAACTGCAGCAAGGGTTGCTGCTGGTGTTGTAGCAGATAAAATAATAAGTCCAATAGGAGTTAATGTTATAGGATATACTATTGAGATGGGGGGTATAAAAGCAAAAAATATTTTTATTGATAAAATTAATGAAAGTCCTTTTCTTTGTCCTGATATAGATGCATCTAAGAAAATGGAAAAATTGATAGATGTGGTCAGGAAAGAAGGGGACTCCATTGGAGGAATTGTAGAAATTAGAGTTATAGGATGTCCCGCTGGTCTGGGAGAACCTGTATTTGACAAATTAGATGCTGATATAGCAAAAGCTATTATGTCAGTAGGTGCTGTAAAAGGAGTGGAAGTAGGTTTAGGTTTTTCTTCAGCGAAGCTAAAGGGTTCTCAGAATAATGATCCTATAGGAATCGATGGATTTAAGTCAAATAATGCTGGTGGTATACTTGGAGGTATATCAAATGGTGATGATATAATTATTAAAGCTGCTATTAAACCTATTCCATCTATATCAAAAGAACAAGATACAATAGACAAACAGGGGAATCCAGTTAAGTTAAAACTTAAAGGTAGATATGATGTGTCTGCTATTCCACGGATTATTCCTGTACTTGAAGCAATGATAAAGATTGTAATTGCAGATCATTATCTAAGATTTAGATTAAATAAATGGAATGGAGGATTTAAGATATGATTGGTAAAGAAATAAGACTTGAGAGGATATTTAATAGAAATACGAAAAAGACTGTTATTGTACCTATGGATCATGGAGTAAGTATGGGGCCAATTTATGGAATAACTAATATGAAAGAATCAATGTCTCGTGTAGCAGAAGGAGGTGCTAATGCAGTAGTGGTTCATAAAGGTATGGTAGCTAAAGGTCATAGGGGGAGTGGTCCTGATTTAGGGCTTATTATCCATCTATCTGCGAGCACTTCTCTTTCACCTGAACCTAATTCAAAAATTTTGGTTTGTACAGTAGAGGAAGCTATTAGATTGGGAGCTGATGGTGTTTCTATTCATATAAATATTGGCGATGATAATGAAAAAGAGATGCTTGCAGATCTAGGAAAAATTGCACGTTCTGCTTCTGAATGGGGGATGCCTTTGCTTGCAATGGTATATCCAAGAGGTAGAAAAATAAAAGATGAATATGCAGTAGAAGTGGTAAAACATGCTGCAAGAGTTGGTGCAGAGCTTGGTGCAGATGTAGTAAAGGTGTCTTATACAGGAAGCCCAGATTCTTTTGAAGAGGTAGTCGCAGGGTGTCATGTGCCTGTTATAATAGCAGGGGGACCGAAGATGGATTCTGATAGAGCAGTTTTAGAAATGGTAAAAGGTGCTATGATAGCAGGTGCATCAGGTACTTCTATTGGCAGAAATGTATTTCAACATAAAAATCCAACAAAGATGGTAAAGGCACTTTGTATGATTGTTCATCAGAATATTAGTGTCGATGAAGCACTGGATTTTTTGAACAGGGAGTAAAAAGTGAAGGGAAAGGAAAATGATTGGAGTTTATTGAAGACCTATAGAAATGAAATTGATAAGATAGATAACCAGATATTTGAACTTTTACTTAGCAGACAAATTATAGCTGAACATATAGGGAATATAAAAAAAAGACTTGGCCTGGAGGTATTTGATCCTACCCGTGAGAGAAAGATCTTAGAAAACCTTGCTAAAAGAGCAAATGGAAGATTAAGCTACGAAGCAATTCGAGCTATTTTTAATGAAATTATTTCTGCTGCCCGTTCTGTTCAATTAGATATAAAAGTAGCTTTTTTAGGACCAGAAGGGACCTTTTCTCATCAAGCTGCTCTATCCTTTTTTGGACATTCTGCCTCTTTTTCTCCTATGGATACTATAGAGGAGGTGTTCTCTGAGGTAGAAAAGGGAGGCTGTAATCAGGGGGTTGTTCCTATAGAAAATTCATATGAGGGTTCTGTGAATACTACATTAGATATGCTATATAGGTATGAATTAAAGATTAATGGAGAGATTCTTATAAGAATAAGGCATAATCTTATGACAAAGGCACATAATATTGAGGAAATAAAGAAGATATATTCACATCCCATGGCAATAGCTCAATGTAAGTCTTGGATTAGGAAACATATGATCAATATATCTACCCAAGAGACTCATAGTACTGCTGCGGCCGCTAAGATAGTCATAAATGATCCTTGTTCAGCCGTAATTGGAAGTAGACTTTTAGCAGATATATATGAATTAAATATACTAAAAGAAGGGATAGAGGATTCACCAGATAATATAACCAGATTCTTAATAATAGGAAAGGACACCAACAGTGATCCTACGGGAAAAGATAAAACATCTATATTATTCTTTTTAAGAGATAAGCCTGGTGCATTATTTAATGCATTGGAATCATTAGCAAAAAAAGGCATAAACATGACAAGAATTGAATCAAGACCTATGAAAACAAGAAAATGGGAATATTTGTTTTTTGTAGATTTAGAGGGACATGAAAAAGAATCTCATGTACATGAAGCCCTTGTTGAAATGGAAGATTCATGTGTTTTATTAAAGAGATTGGGTTCTTATCCAGCGGCAGATAAGGCATGGGAATGAAATGGGAATGAAATATATATCTAATAAATTTAAAGATCCTATTGTTGGTATTATTGGTGGCACAGGAAAAATGGGGTCATGGTTTGCTAATATATCTGAGAAGGCTGGGTTAAAAGTTTATAAAGTTGGAAGAAAAAGCCAAATGAGGCCTGAAGAAGTAGCACTTAAATGTGATATAGTGGTTGTATCTGTGCCTATATCTGTAACATATGAAATTATCAAAAAGATTGGTCCTTTGATTTCTGAAGATGCATTGTTCATGGATCTTACATCTATAAAGAAAATGCCATTGGATGCTATGCTTAAGTACTCAAAAGCTGGGGTAGTAGGACTTCATCCACTCTTTGGTATAGATGTAGATCCCGAATTATCAAAAAAAGTGGTTATATGTCCTGGTAGAGGACAAGATGGTATAGACTGGGTTGTGAATTTATTAAAAAATGAAGGACTTGAATTAGTATTTTTAGAACCTGATGAACATGACAAGCTAATGGGGCTTATTCAAGGGGTTAATCACTTTGAGACCATATCACTTGCTATGAAGATTAGACAATCTGGTATACACTTGGATAAATTAATTCAAGCTTCTACTCAGACTTTTATAAAAAAAATAAATCGTATTAAAAATATGTTTACTCAAAGCCCTGAACTTTTTGCCTCCCTCTTGATGGATAATGATTGGGCGATTAAGTGTATAGAATCATACTTAGATGCAGCTTATAAGTTAAAAAGTATAATAAAAACAAAGGACAAAGAGGCTTTTGAAAATCTTTTTCGTTCAGTTGCGAATTTTTTAGAAATAGGAGGAAATAATAATGAAAGAGATATGGGTTAAGGCAGATCCTTGGAATAAAAAACTTGTTACTACTGCTCTTGAGGCGGGAGCAGATGCAGTGATTGTCTCAAAAGATAAAGTGAATTCTGTTAAAGAATTGGGTCTTATCAAGACCGTTGCTGAAAATGGAGATATTAAGTGGAACAAAGATGTTATTGTGATGGAAATAGAATCTTCAGAGGAAGAGGAAAAGATAGTAGAGACATCTCTTACAAAAAAGGTTATTGTAAGGACTAAAGACTGGAAAATAATACCTTTGGAAAACCTTGTAGCAAAGGCCAAAAATATATTTGTAGAAGTAAAAGGTTTAGAAGATGCAAGGACTGCGATAGGTATTTTAGAAAAAGGTGTAGATGGAATAGTCATTATAGAGGATGATCCTATAAAGGTAAAAGAGATAATTAATACTATAAAATCTGAAAAAGAGGGGATCTCTTTAGTTAAATTTGAGATAGAGTCTGTGATACCATTAGGTATGGGTGATAGAGTATGTGTTGATACATGTACAAATATGGGACTGGGAGAAGGGATGCTTGTGGGTAACAGTAGTCAGGCACTCTTTTTAGTCCATTCTGAGAGCATTAAAAATCCATATGTTGCTCCAAGACCTTTTAGAGTAAATGCGGGGCCTGTTCATGCATATATTATGGTGTCTGGAGGGAAGACAAAATATTTATCTGAATTGAAATCGGGTGATAGTGTAATATGTGTGAATTGGAAAGGTGAAATATCCCCGATTATTGTTGGTAGAGTAAAGGTGGAAAAGAGGCCTTTACTTTTGGTTGAGGCAAATGGGCCAAATGGACCTGTGAGTATAATTCTACAAAATGCTGAAACAATACGTCTTGTTGGTGAGGATGGAAAAGCCATCTCTGTGGTTAAATTAAAAAAGAGTGATAAAGTATTAGGTTATGTTGAAGAAGCAGGAAGGCATTTTGGTCATAAAATAAAAGAAACCATTATAGAAAAATAAGCCTTTATTTACTGTAAAGAATAAATATTAGCAATATTTTATAAAATTCGTTTTATTAAATTTTTGGAATTTTGCAAAAGCATATTTAAGGCACCTGTAGGAAGGCCTGCTCCTTGTCCTATTTTTTCAGCTAATTCTTTTGTTAGTAAATCCTGTGGAGCATGAGCATCTGAGTTTAGTATAATACTGGCATTTACGGTTTGAGCAATTTTTACAACATGGCCATTTGTAAAACAATGACCTTGTCTTCCTGATACTTCTAAAAATACTTCGTTTTGTGCAGCAAGTTTCGCTTCCTCATATGATATTAGACCTGGATGTGCAAGGATATCTGCTTTTGCCTTAATAGCGGCTTTATTAGTTCCTGGTGCTACAGGTTCTACTATAGTTTCTCCATGAACTACTACTATTTTTGCTCCCAACTTTCTTGCTTTTTTTACCATATCAACAATCATTATTGGTGGAATATGAGTAAGCTCTATCCCAGGAATTACTTTTACTTTTTGAAATTTATTTAAATCTTCAGATACACGCACAATTCTTGGTACTATGAAATCAATAGATGAAGAATCTGCATGATCTGTTAAGCACACTACTTCGTATCCCAGCACTTCTAACCTTCTTACTAATTCTGCTGGGATAAGTTCCCCGTCACTAAAAGTGGTATGAGTATGAAGATCAATCACATCTTATATTTTCCAAAATCCTCGGGTTTTAAAGATTCAAGTATTTTTTTCCATTTTTTACCCTTTTCTGATTTATCAACAGCATCTGATTCACCAGAAGAAAGCCGAGTCGATTTTTCAAGTACATCTTCTTTTACAAATATAGGAGCCTTGACTCTTAAAGATAGAGCCAGAGCATCACTTGGCCTGGCATCAATAGCAAATTCTTTACCATCATTTGTGAGGAGATGAATAAGTGCATAATATGTATTTTCTTTTAGATCGCAGACTTCCACTTTAGTAACTTTTATTTCTAATGTTTCCATAATATTTTTTAAAAGATCATGTGTCATAGGCCTAGAAAATTTTATATTTTCTAATTCACTTGCTATAGCAGTAGCTTCCATAATACCAATCCATATAGGTAATATTTTATCCCCATTTATTTCTTTTAATATAACAATGGGGCTATTACTTACAGGATCAACTGTTACTCCTGAAATAGTCATTGGTATATACATTAAGAACCTCCTTTTAAAGGTTAAATTATTCTTAACTACAATACATGTTTTGTCAAGAAAAGAGCTATCTTCATCATATTATATTGACCACATAGTTTTTTTTTATTATTCTGCCATTAAAGCATATATATAAAAGGAAAATACTATGCCATCAATATGTATATCCTTAGATAAAGCAAAATCAGGAATGCGCCTTGCAGAGGATGTTTGTATTAATGATGGCAAAATGGTTCTCTGTAAAAGAGGTGCTATATTAACTGATAAAATGATTCAACGTTTTGAGAATATGGGTGTTAACAAGATTATTATTGAAAAATCCTTAACTGAAGAAGAATTGAAGTTGCTCTTAGAGGAAAAAATTTTATTAATAGAAAAGGCTTTTAATGGTAAAGAAAGTCCATGTATGATAATGCTAAAAAATGTTTTTTTAAAATTTTGGAAAAACAAATGGGAGTAAATGGTAAATAATAGTATTGATACAATATTGTTTAAAAAACGTTTATTGGAAAGACTCCCTGCTATTCCAAAAGTAGTTCATGAGGTATGGAGGCTTATAGATAAAGGAGATGCCTCTCCTTCAATAATTAGTAGTGTTATAAGTAAAGATATGACTTTAAGTGCTAAGGTGTTACGCTTAGTAAATTCACCATTTTATGGATTTCCTAATAGAATTGCTTCTATAAAACATGCTGTTGTTCTCTTGGGATTGGATGCAATAAGAGGTCTCCTTATAAGTACTGTAGTATTTGGTGACATCAATGATGAAATAAAGGATATATGGGATCATGCCTGTGATTGTGCTACTACATCTGGTATTATTGCAAGAATATTAGGTGTAAAAGAAGTAGATGAGGTTACAGTGGCTGGTTTGCTTCATGATATGGGAAAAGTGGTTATAAAAAATTATTTTTCAGATCTGGATAGTGAAATAGCTAATCTAAAAAATAGTTTTAACCTTTCTGATTATGAAGCTGAAAAAAAAGTGTTAGGTATTTCTCATGATACCATTAATAAATGGATAGTAGAAAAATGGCATTTTCCACCTATATTAACAGAAGCTCTGATATATCATCATGATATCTTCAATTCTGTTAATTATCCAGTATTTGCAGCAGTTGTTAGTTTGGCAGATATATTATGTCATATATATAGGTTACAATCTGATAAGCCTGCTGTGATACCTTCCATAGACAATAAGGTATGTCAATTACTTAATTTAAATAGCCAAATCTTGGAAAAGATATTAATTGAAATGGATAAATCTCTTTATGCCTCAAAGTGGGATGATCGCTGATATTGATTACAAAAAGAGATTCCTTTTATATGTAAAAAATAAAGTGTTATTCAATAAATGTTTGAGTAATATTGGTATAGAAGGTGTTTTTTGTGATAATGAAAAAGAATTTATGGAAAATATATATAATGAAATACCAGAATGTATAGTTGTTGATTTAGATTTTTCATCTGATATGGCATTTGAAGATATTTTAAAATCCATAAAAAATATGGATTTTATGTTAGAGGTTCCAATTCTTGTGGTTTGTTCCAAAGAAAAATTGGCTTCTATGGATATGAATAAATTGCAAGTTGATGATTTTCTTGTGCATCCTTTAGATGAACTTATATGTAGCAAGATGTTAGAATTAATTAGATCAAGATCAAAAAGGACGTTAGATGCTAATCCTCTTACTAAACTTCCAGGAAATACGAGTATTATTACTAAAATTCAGGAATTAATAGAAGGAAAAAAAGATTTTGCATTAGGATATGTAGATTTAAATTATTTTAAGGCCTATAATGATAGATATGGTTTTCTAAGAGGAGATGAAGTTATAAAGATGCTTGCCCGTATTTTAGTAAATCTTGTTAATCAGATTCCAGAAGATACTTTTGTAGGTCACATTGGAGGTGATGACTTTGTTTTTATTGTGCCATTAGTATATGCTCAACGTTTGGCGGAACAGATAATAAGTTTTTTTGATGAAATTGTTCCTTCTTTTTATGATAAAGAAGATTTAAAAGAAAAAAGGATTATTTCCAGAGATAGACAAGGAAATATAAAAGAATTTCCAATTATGACAGTAGGAATAGCTATTGTATTAAATACTGAAAAGTGTAGGTTCCAGCATTATGGAGAGGTAGCAAAGGTTGCAGCTGAACTTAAAAATTTTGTTAAAAGCAATAGAGATATTAGCTCTTATGTAATTGATAGAAGAGCGACTTAAGGTGTATAATATATATAATTTAATATTTACAAGTATCCCCAATTGTCGTATATATCTTGGCTAAATTTGAGTCAATAGTTTTAGTTTACCTATAAGGGGTTGATATAAAATAAAGGTGTTTTTTATTTACATTATAAGGAGGATTTATATGTTTAGAAAAAAAGGACAATTTATATGGATGGTTATTTTATTGGGTTTTATATTTTATCCATCTTTTTCATGGTCAGCAGAAAAGATAAAGATTGCTATAGTAGATCTGAATAAATGTGTTCGTGAATCCTTAAAAGGAAAGAGGTTATATCGTAGACTTGAGGATAAAAGAGATGTTCTTCAAAAAAAGATAAACCAGAAAGAGGCAGAATTAAAAAAACTCCAGGATGAGCTTCAAAAACAAGCAATGATATTGAGTCCAGATGCTTTAAGAAAAAAGAGAAAGTTATTTGAAAGAAAGCAACAAGAGTATAGATATTTTTTAGAAGATGCTCAGGATGAGTTGAGAGAAGAAGAGGCCAGAGGTATAGAAAAGCTTTTAGTTGGATTAAAAAAAGTGATTGCAAATATTGCAAAAAAAAATGGATATACTCTTGTTTTGGAGAAGTCCAAGGGAGGAGTTCTATATAGTAAGACAAGTATAGATATAACATCTGAAGTAATAAAAGAGTTTGATAACCTGAAATAATGAAACTTACTTTAAGAGAAATATCAGATTTCGTAGAGGGAGATCTTGTAGGAAATAGAGATATAGTTATAAATGGCATAAACTCTTTGGAGCTGGCTAAACCTGGTGAAATAACTTTTTTTGCTGATATCAGGTATAAAGACTTAGTTCCAAAAACAAAGGCCTCTGCTATTATAGTAAAAGAGATAACTGATCTTTTTAATGGTCCTCAGATAGTAGTATCCAATCCTATGCTTGCATTTGCAAAGTTGGCATATATATTTTCATCACCTATACCAAGGTACCACGGAATAAGTGATAGGGCATTGATAGGAAAAGACTTTATAGTTGGAAAGAATCCATCTATTTATCCTCTGGTATATATAGGAAATAATGTTAAACTTGGAGATAATGTAAATATATTTCCAGGCACATTTATTGGAAATAATGTAATAATAGGAGATAATTGTTTGATTTATCCTAATGTGACCATTCTTGATAATACAAAAATAGGTAAAGATGTAGTAATTCATCCAGGCACAGTTATAGGAAGTGATGGTTTTGGTTTTGTTAAAAAGGGTTCAACTCATGTGAAGATTCCTCAGAATGGAATAGTGCAAATAGATGATAACGTAGAAATAGGTGCAAATAATTGCATTGATAGGGCAACTATTGGAAGGACTTGGATCAAGAGCGGGGTAAAAACAGATAATTTAGTTCATATAGCACATAATGTTGTGGTGGGTGAAAATACTATTATAGTTGCTCAGGCGGGAATTTCCGGAAGTGTAAAAATAGGAAATGAAGTAGTTATAGGGGGGCAGGTTGGCATTGTAGATCATGTTGAAATCGGTGATAAGTCCATGATTGGGCCTCAGTCAGGCATTGCCAAATCTGTGCCATCTGGAGAAATATTTTCTGGAACTCCGGCTATGCCTCATAAAATATTCTTAAAATCTTCAGTTCTTATTTCTAAGCTTCCTGATATGAATAAAAGATTAATAGAACTAGAAAAAAAGGTTAAAGAATTAGAAAAAAATGTGGAGAGTTAACTTATGAAGATACCTTTATATTATGAAGATATTATAAAACTTCTTCCCCATCGTTATCCTTTTTTAATGATCGATAAAGTATTAGAGGTTTCTTTAGGAAAAAAGATAGTAGCTATAAAAAATGTAACATCAAATGAGCCTTTTTTTCAAGGACATTTTCCTAATGTACCTATTATGCCGGGTGTGTTAATTGTAGAAGCAATGGCTCAGGCAGGTGGGATTTTGGCAAGACTTACCCTTTCAGAATGTAAAGAGACTTCTAATAATCCTGTTTTTTTTATGTCTATAGATAAAGTTAAATTTAGAAAGCCTGTTGTACCTGGTGATCAGCTTAGATTAGAAGTCGAGGCAATAAGAACAGGATCAAAGGTGTGGAAACTTAAAGGAAAGGCGTTTGTAGATAATGAACTTGTTGCAGAAGGTATTTTCGCTGCTGCATTAAAATAGATATGAAAATAGATCCAACAGCAATTGTAAGTTCAAAGGCTGAAATAGATAAGGGGGTCACTATTGGCCCATATTCTGTTATAGGTGATCATGTATCTATTGGAAAAGATACAATAATAGGTCCGAATGTAGTTATAGAAGGTAATACCAAAATTGGAGAGAGGAATATAATATATCAATTTGCTTCTATTGGAACCCCTCCACAAGATCTAACATATAAAGGAGAAGATACATTTGTTGTAATTGGAAATAATAATGTTATAAGAGAATTTGTTACAATAAATAGGGGAAGTACGAAGGAAGATTGGAAGACAATCATTGGGAATAATAATTATTTTATGGCATATGCGCATATAGCTCATGATTGTTATCTTGGGGATAATATTATTATGGCAAATCTTGCTACTCTCGGGGGACATGTGAAAGTGGGAAATCATGCTATTATATCTGCATTTGTAGCAGTACATCAATTTGTTAGAATTGGATCATATGCTTTTGTAGGAGCAAAATGCGGAGTGGATAGAGATATTCCCCCTTTTATGTTAGCATCTGTTAATGAAAATGGCCCAAGAGCAAAGTTATTTGGGGTAAATGCCTTAGGTTTGAGAAGACATGGTTTTTCAAATGAAGTCATTGAAGGTTTAAAGAGAGCTTATAAGATAATATGGAGAGATAATAAAAACATGAGCAAGGCTATAGAACAAGTAAAAAATGATGTAGTTTCTTTTCCAGAGTTGGATATCCTCATAAAATTTTTAAAGACCTCAAAAAGAGGGATTATAAGATAATATAATGGATATATTGGGTATAATTGCAGGTGGTGGTAAGTTTCCAATAATGTTAGCAAGAGCAGCAAAAAAAAAGGGTTTGAAGGTTATTGCTATAGCTCACGAAGGTGAAACAGAGCCTGCACTTTCAAACGAAGTAGACCATATTGTATGGATAAAGTTGGGTCAGTTTGGACGTTTGATAAATTCATTCAAAAAAACAGGGGTAAAAAAGGCCGTAATGGCTGGTACAATAAGTAAGAAAAAAATGTTTGGGACAGTTTTTCCAGATCTAAAAGGATTATCTATTATGTCTAAATTAGTTTTTTTTCATGATGATGGTATATTAAGTACAGTTGCAAACGAACTTTATAAGGAAGGTATAGAAGTCGTAAGTGCAACTGTATACTTGCCTGAGTTACTTGCTCCCAAAGGATGTCTTACTGCAAGAAAACCATCGAGGGACGAGAAAAAAGATATAAGATTTGGATGGTATATGGCAAAGGAGATTGGCAGGTTAGATATTGGTCAATGTATTGTAGTAAAAAAAAAGACTGTCCTTGCTGTTGAAGCAATAGAAGGTACTGATGAAACAATAATAAGAGGTGGAACTCTTGCAAAAAAAGGAGCAGTTGTAGTAAAAGTTAGTAAGCCTATGCAAGATTTGAGGTTTGATTTGCCTACAGTAGGTCTTAATACTATTAAAACAATGGATAAGGTTAATGCCTCTGTTTTGGCAATAGAGGCAGGTAAGACTCTTATATTTGATAAAGATAGAATGATTGCTTTTGCAGATAGCAGGGGAATATCTATTGTTTCTATAAAGGATATAACAAATGAATGCCGATAAATTGAAAGTTGCGGTTATAGGTGTTGGGCATTTAGGACAGTATCATTTAGAAAAGTATCTTTCTATGCCAATGGTGGATTTGATTGGAGTTGTTGATATAGATTCTGAAAGACTTGAACAGATTACTAATAAACATAAGGTACAAGGTTTTACTTCTCATAAACAGATAATAGACAGAGTTGATGCAGTTAGTATTGCTGTTCCGACTGAAGTTCATTTTGATGTAGCTATGGATTTTTTGGCAAAAGGTATTCATATATTAGTAGAAAAACCAATTACATATAATATGAAGGACGCAGATATGTTATTAAATAAAGCTAAAGAAACTGGTGCAGTGTTACAAGTGGGGCTTGTGGAGAGATTTAATCCTGCTGTAATGAAAATGAAAGCCTTAATCAAGGACCCTATTTTTCTGGAAAGTCATAGAATGAATCTTTTTACTGTTAGAGGAACAGATGTAGATGTAGTATTAGACCTTATGATTCATGACATAGATATAATTTTAGATATTGTTTCTTCTGAAGTAGAAGATATCCATGCAGTAGGCATGTCTGTAATAACAAAAAAGATAGATATTGCTAATGCAAGGATAGTATTTAAAAATGGCACAGCAGCAAATCTTACAGCAAGTAGAATTTCTGGCAGGATGTTAAGAAAAATAAGAGTATTTCAGTCTGATTCATATATATCAGCAGATTGTGGAAAGAGAAGAGTGACTATAATAAGGCATGATACAAGTAGGAGAGATAGATTTGGCTTTCCAAAACTTGCTACAGAAAAGATAGAATTTCCAGATAGTGACCCTTTAGCAGATGAAATACTTTCTTTTATTAATTCTATTAGAGATGGCCATAGACCTGTTGTTAGTGGAAAAGATGGGAAAAGGGCGCTTGAAGTAGCGTTAAGTATTATAGATCAGATAAATAGAAATTCTTTAAGGCTTAATAAAAAGTGTCTAAATCAGTTTTTATAATAGCAGGTGAGGCCTCTGGTGATCTTCATGGATGTAATTTAGTAATTTCTCTTAAGAATAGAAATTCAAAAATAAAATTTTTTGGCATCGGAGGGGAAAAGATGAAAAAGGCAGGGGTACAACTTATTGCCTCTGCCAACGACATGGCTGTGGTAGGTTTTACAGAGATATTTGCAAGGCTTGCAAATATTTTAAAAGCAGCTATTAAGATAAAATATATGTTAAAAAAAATAAAACCTGATTTGCTTATTTTAATAGATTATCCTGATTTTAATCTTTATATGGCAGGTTATGCAAAAAAGCTTGGCATTCCTGTAATGTATTATATAAGTCCTCAGGTGTGGGCATGGAGAAGGGGTAGAGTAAAAAAAATAAGAAAAAGAGTGGACAGAATGGTGGTTATTTTACCTTTTGAAAAAGAGTTTTATAAAAAAGTTGGAATTACAGTTGATTATGTAGGACATCCTATTATGGATTGGATACCAAAAGACTTAGACAAAAATGAACTCAAATATTTTTTTGATGCCAGAACTGCTTTTCCTATATTGGGAATCTTGCCAGGTAGTAGGAAAGAAGAAATAAAAAATATATTGCCTATTATGGTAGATACTCTCAAGTTGCTAAATAAAAGATATAAAAATATTAAGGCATATTTGCCTTTAGCAGATACATTAAACAAAAGATATGTGAATATGTTTATTCAGGATTTGCCGTTCCTAAAAATAATTCCTAGCAAAGATATTTATAAAATGCTCAGCATATGCGATTTGGCTTTTGTTACTTCTGGGACTGCAACACTTGAGACAGCTATAATGGAAATTCCTATGGTAGTGGTTTATAAAGGTTCTTATATCTCTTTTTATATTGCAAAGACTCTTGTAAATGTTCCATATATTAGTTTGGTTAATCTTATAGCAGGTGAAAATCTTGTTCCAGAGCTTGTGCAGGATAAGTTAACAGTAGAAAATCTGACAAAAATGGCATTAAATATACTTGAAGATGAGTTTATTAAATATAAAATAATACAAGGATTAAAAAGGATTAAAAATTTTCTTGGCAAAGGGGGTGTTTCTGAAAGGGTTGCCCAAATAGCTATTGAAATGATGAGATGATATTATGGCAAGAACAGTATTGGTAGTTGATGATGAAGATAGTATCCTTTTGTCCATCGAAGGTGTGCTTTCAGATGAAGGCTTTAATGTAATTTGTGTAAAGAGTGGAGAAGAAGCTCTTGATAAAATACAGGAGCTTCTTCCTGATATTGTGCTTTTGGATATATTTATGCCAGATGGAATTGATGGTATAGAAACATTAATTAGGATAAAACAAAAATATCCTATGATGCCTGTTATCATGATGTCTGGACATGGTACCATAGAGACTGCTGTTAAGGCAACAAAGCTGGGCGCATATGATTTTATTGAAAAGCCTATATCCTTGGACAAATTGATTTTGTCTATAAATAATGCAATAGAGCATTCCGTACTCAAGCAAGAAATTGATTTTATTAAAGAGAAAGAGCAAAAAAAATATAAAATAACAGGTCAAAGTAAAGCTATAAAGAGATTAAGAGATCAAATAAGTATAGTTGCACCAACAAATGCCTGTGTTCTCATAACAGGTGAGAATGGTACAGGAAAAGAATTAGTAGCACATAATATCCACAGATTGAGTAAAAGATGTAATAAACCGATTATAGAGGTAAATTGTGCAGCTATTCCTGATGAACTTATAGAGAGTGAGCTGTTTGGATATGAAAAAGGGGCTTTTACTGGTGCAACTTCAATGAAAAAAGGAAAATTTGATTATGCTAACGAGGGAACCATATTTTTGGATGAAATAGGAGATATGAGCTTGAAGGCTCAATCAAAGATATTAAGGATATTGCAGGAAAAGAGATTTGAAAGAGTAGGGGGTAACAAGTCTATTGAAATAGATGTCAGAGTAATAGCCGCAACTAATAAAGACTTAGAGCAAGAAATCAGTAGAGGAAATTTTCGGAAAGATTTGTTTTTTCGATTAAATGTAGTACCTATAAGAGTTCCACCATTGAGAGAAAGGGTAGAAGATATACCAGAATTAATAAAAGAATTTGTAGCAGAGTTTGTTATGATGACAAATCTTGAACCTAAGGAATTTTCCTCAGACGCTATAAGTATGCTTAAGCAATATAATTGGCCTGGTAATGTAAGAGAACTGAAAAATCTTGTAGAAAGATTGATGATAATGACTCCGGGGAAGATAATTGAAGCAAAAGATATACCTTCTCCATACAATGGGCATGCTCCCACGACTGATACAGAATTTAGATATCTTTTAAGGATTAATACCTTAAAAGAGGCAAAAAATGAATTCGAAAAATTTTTTATAGAAAGCAAGTTAAAGGAGTTTAATGGAAATGTTTCTCAAACAGCCGAAGCAATTAATGTAGAAAGAAGTTATCTCCATAAAAAGATAAAAGCTTTTGGCTTGAACGTGGTAAAATATAAAAGTAAATAAGGGGGCTTATGAGAATGATAAATAATTTTTTAGAAGGAATCATTTATCATATAAAAGGTTTATCATTTGCTATGAAAAGATCTAAACTATTATTTTTGGGAATATTGAGATTTTTTATATTAATTGCTTTTACTATAGCATTATCAACTATAATAATATCATATCATGATAAACTGATGGGAATAGTATGGAGCAAACCAGAAAGCATATGGATTGTATGGATATGGCATTTTGTTTCGTGGATAATGACTATGGTTTTAGTAGGTATAGCTACAATATTATCATATCTTATCTCACAAATATTTTTTAGTATTTTTATTATGGATTATATGTCAAAAATAACAGAACAAATATTAACTGGCAAATTAGAAGAGCCAAAAAAAATATCTTTTTTTAGACATATTATCTATCTTATAAAACAAGAGATCCCAAGAACAATTTTGCCAGTTTTGATATTATTATTTTTACTTATAATAGGTTGGATTACACCATTTGGGCCAATTTTTGCTATTATATCATCTGCTCTTACTATAGTATTTTTGGCATGGGATAATACAGATCTTGTGCCTACCCGAAGATTTTTGCCATTTAAAGACCGCTTTTTCTTGATGTTAAGAAACTTACCTTTTCATATAGGATTTGGGTTATTTTTTTTAGTGCCTATTTTTAATACTGTATTTTTTTCTTTTGCACCTGTAGGTGCAACTATTTATTATTTAGATGTGCTTTCAAAGAAATAACAATAATAAAAAGCTCTTGTTTTTTATAAAAACTGTATTATTATTAAATAAGATTGTTCTATCCTAATTAATAAAATTCCTGCCGGGTAAAGCGGACTCCGTCATATAAACTTCCGATTGAATTATTTAATAGAGGATAAATAAAGGGTCCCTATTTACTATAAACGGAAAGGAGGTGTTTTAAAAGATGGATAAAAATGCTATAGAAAAATGGTTAAAAGAAAATACTCGTAAATGTCCTATTGGAAGAGTGACCAGAGCTCAGTGTGAAAAATTAAGAAGTAGGCCTTTGATGAAAGATGCAGGAGAATATGAATTGGTGAGACCCCTTGTATGTGTTAATTGTAAATGGTGGCTATATTTTCCAGAAGAGTCAAAACAGAAAAAGGCTGCTTAAATAGATGCAAATTAAAAGGCAATATATCTTTAAGCTTTTGAAAGATGGAGATAATTGGAAGATAGCTTTATGTAATACCAAAGGGGATCTCTTGTGTTTGTTAACATCACCATTTGCCAAATATGAAGAAGCACAAAGAGAAATATCTTTAATAAAAAAAGAACTTGATTCTGTATTAAAGCATATCAAAGATACCTTGAATGAAGAAAAAATAGATTCTAATCTTGCATTATCTAATGATATGAGTGCAGAACAAATATGGGAAGTTATTTCTTCTATAAAAGATGAACAAAAATTTATAGATATATTTAATGGATTGCCTGAACAAAAAAGAAAAGAAATAGCTGATTTTGTTTTTAGTAAATGCAATGTTTTTGCTGGAAATGCATCTATTTTTTCCTTAAGATATAATACTCAGTCAGCATTTCTTGAATAAAGGGGTATCTATTGGATATCTCTATAATTATTGTAAACTGGAACACAAAAAATCTTCTTATTTCCTGTATAGATTCCATATATAATAATATTTCAAACTTACATTTTGAGATAATTGTCGTGGATAATGGGTCTCAAGACGGAAGTATTACAGCAGTTAAAGAAAAATATCCAAATATAATTTTAATTGCAAATAATAAAAATTTAGGATTTGCTGTTGCAAATAATATGGCTTTTAAATTAATGAAAGGTAAATATGCTTTGCTTTTAAATACAGATTGTATCTTGACTAAAGGAGCAATAGAAGAGTTATTTAATTTTATGGAAAAACATCCTGAAGCAGGCATATGCTGTGGTCAACTTTTAAATATGGATGGATCAAAGCAAAATAGTTTTTCTTCTTTTCCTTCAATCTTTTTTTATTTGATCAATGAGAGTCTATTAAAGTTTATATGGCCTTCTAAATTTCCCAGTAAATATAAATCTTATTCTTTCCCTATAAAAGTAGATTCATGTATAGGTGCATGTATGCTAATAAGAAAAAAGGCCCTAAAAGATGTTGGATATTTTGACGAAGATTATTTCTTCTTCTTTGAAGAGACAGATATGGCTTATAGAATGAAAAAAAAAGGATGGGAAATATATTTTATTCCATCTGCATATATATATCATGCTCAAGGTAAAAGCGTTGGTGCTAAACCTTATTCTAGGATGATGTTTTATAAATCAAGATATATTTTTTTTAAAAAACATTATCCAAATATTTATAGATTCTTTTATGTATTAATATTTCTTCGAGTTATTATTAATACAATAATAAATTTCATGGGGATATTTTTGACTATAGGGTTAAATAAAAGCATAAAAAATAAATTTTTAACCTATCTCAATTTAATTATATGGCATATAAAAGGTTGTCCTCAGGTATATCCAAAAGGTAATAAAGAATGAAAATAAGTTCTGTAATAGTTTGTTTTAATGAAGAAGATAACATTGAGAGATGTTTAAATAGCCTTTTATGGACAGATGAAATAGTAATTGTGGATTCATATAGCACAGATAATACTGTTTCTATATGTAGAAAATATACGAAAAAGGTTTATCAAAGAAAATGGCCAGGTATAAACAAACAAAAAGAGTATGCAGTCTCTTTGGCAAGTAATGAATGGATTTTGATATTAGACGCAGATGAAGTAGTGAGTGATGAGCTTAAAAGAGAGATAATAGATAGACTGAGATATGATAACAACAAGTATAGTGGATATATGGTAAAAAGACATACATATTACCTTGGAAGATGGATAAATCATGGAGGATGGTATCCTGATTATAAACTTAGGTTATTTAAAAAAAATGAAGGCTATTTTGTAGGTGAAGATCCTCACGATAAAATAATGGTTAATGGCCCTGTAGATAAATTAAAAGGAGAAATCTATCATTATACTTATAAAAATATATCTCATCATATAAAGACCATAAATAATTTCTCTGATGTGGTTTCAAAAAATATGAAAAACAAAGGTGAAAGTTTTTTAATTACAAAAATGATACTAAAGCCCCCTGTGAAATTTTTGGAAACATATATATATAAATTTGGATTTTTAGATGGAATTCCAGGGTTAATAATATCTATTCTTAGCTCTTATTATGTATTTTTAAAATATGCAAAACTTTGGGAAATGAGGCATTAAACTTCAACACTTGGTATAGATACTTGGTATAGATATACTTACTATTTTATTTGAGACCAAAAACTATCAATTTTTAGTTTATGCTGCAAGCTTCTCATAGTATACCTCATGTAGATGTTGTGAAGAGATACATCCAGCTCGGGGTTTCCTTGGGATTTTGTATTCTTCTTGCTATTGAGTTTTTTCTATCGATGCATAGAAAATTCCTCTGCACCCGGGAATCATGTAAGAATGTGGATTTTTTCTCACCTGCGCACATGCTTATAGTTTTCCGGGGTATCGTGTATTTCTCACATACGCTCTCGTGGTTCTCACAGGACGGAACTGGCTGATAGAGACAGTCTCCCTGGCGATGTATCTGCCGATATAATGTTTCAGTCCAATTTAACCAAAACACCGGTAAAGAAGGTGTTACTTGAGGAGGCTGCGTAGTAAAAACAATAAAAAAGCTTCATCGAATGTGAGATTATAGTACTCCAGATAAGGCATACTATGGCGCACTTGAACCGTAAATTGGCCCAAAATATAGGGGCACACCTTAATATGCTTACTTTGAATATGAGTTGATGTTGAAAATTCTTGAAAATTTTTCCACAAAAAATATCCTTAAATTAATAATACAGCATAATATAATTATTTTTAATATTATACTGCATTATTTAACTTATCAGGGCATTTTTTTAATAATTTTTCAATTGACAATAAAGTAAGAATATGAAATTCTGGTTTTGTATTCAATATAATATAAGATAATGTTGGGCAAATAATAGGAAATGTAAATGTGTTTGAGAATAGAACAAGTTGATAAAAAGGAAAAAGAGAAAGCGGCCCTGTCTGTATCACTTGATACCAGGAAATTCGAGATAGATCTTTACTGGAAAAGAGCTTCTTATTTTTGGGGGTTCATAGCTGCTACATTTACAGGATATTTTATCGTATTATCGAGTAAGAATGTCCAATACAAGAATATAGTTTTATTTTTCCTGAACTGCTTAGGTATATTTTCAACATGGATTTGGTTTTTAGTCTTGAAGGGAAGTAAATATTGGCAAGAAAATTGGGAGCGACATGTTGGAGATAAAGAAAAATATATCCATGGATTCGTATTTAATAGAATAATAAAAGTATATAAGAGCCCTATTATAGGCTTAAAAGCATTACCTTATTCAGTAAGCAAGCTGAATCTAATACTAAGTCTATTTATTTTGTCAATATGGTTAATGCTTTTTATATACCCATCTAATGCAGATATTATACAAATGGTATCAAAAAAGCTAGGTATTATACCTACACTTAAAAACTATAAAATTTTAATAATAAAAGGAAGTGGTACATTTTTATTAGTATTTTTTGGGATTGTTTCTTGTAGGTATGGCAAGTCGTCGTTTTATAACAAAGTGGTGGAAGATGAAAATGAAGAAAATAATGAAAAAGAGAAGAAAAATCGATATTATCAATTTGGATAATAAGATCGATAGCCCAACAAAACGCTCCAGCGGACCGCCAATTCGCCCGCGCTTCGCTTGGCGTCTTGGCGCCCGCTGAGCTTAGTCGTTGAACCTGTCGAAAAAGTGCGTTATTTATGTTTGAATAGTTGAAATATGTCTGGTTTGTGGTAAATTTATCTTTGCACTTATTTAAGTAATTACCTACCAGAGAGGGGACTCAAACATGGCAAGATATAGAGAGTATGACTACAGCCAGCTTATGATGGTGCCTGTGTGTTTGGAAGAACAA
>CAZMNC010000005.1:0-15653 GCA_964567535.1 uncultured Desulfobacterales bacterium
CTGTGGTAGGTGGAAAAAGAAAGTCTCTATTGTTGCTAAGGTCAAACATTTTCTCTACGTGCTTTTTGAGGAGAGGTTCGCTGATGAGTAGAGACACACTTTTCTTGACAGCCGCCCTATAAATTTAGTCTCATGTAATAAATAGAGTTTATGACCTGCTAAACCTACTAAAAAACCTATTATATAATAGTATCTATATTTATAGAATGAACCATTCCTGTTATTATAGTTATATAAAATATCTTTGGATAAGCCTGCTTTTCTGCCTTGCTTATTATTACGATAGGTATCCTATGATTTGGTGTAAGTGTATGGACTATACTAAGAATAAAACTCCCAATTAATATTTGCATAAGTTTGTTCATATTCTAATTAGCTTAGATTAATAAAGTTAACATATAAAACCAGAAAGATTATTTACAGGAAAACAAATAAAAGATTTGACTGTTTAAATAATTTCTTGTAAAAAATTGTTTAACTATCCTCAAAAGGAGGTAATTATGGAAGAAAAAAAAGAAAATAAGTTAAAAAGTCTTGTAGCTGTAGATGGATCAGAGGTTTCAAAAAAAGCTGTTGCACTTGCGAGTCGTTTTGCCTCAAAAACAGGAGTTCATTTAACCTTATTACATGTGCTTGAAGATGTTATTCATTATGATAAAGTTCCTGAAACATGGAATTACTATCTAAGGGAACAACAAGCAAAAAAGATTTTAGAAGAAGCAAAAAAAATAGCCGAAGAAAATGGAGCAATTGATGTAGACACCAGAATAGCGGTAGGACCAGTAGCAGAAGAAATAGTTCAAATAGCTGAAGATGAAAGTTATGTATCCATTATTATAGGAACAAGAGGAAAGAGCCTTCTTAAAAAGCTATTAATAGGAAGTGTGGCAGAAAAAGTAGCCCTTTATGCCCATTGCCCTGTAGTTATAGTAAGATAAATTAATATATTAAAAGCCCATGAAATATCCTCTTTTCATGGGCTTTTCCTGTAAGCATTTTGCTACTTTTCAAATGAACCATTTCTATGTTTATTTCAGAATCTATAGGTACGTTAGTATATGAGGCTGTAATATCTAATGCCATTTTTAGATTTTTTTCATCCCCTTTTCCTATTAATAAAACTATAGGTCCTGGTATATTGTAAGGTTTAAAAATAAAATCCTCTGGCTTTATAAGAGATAAAAGTTTTTCATTTTCGTTTTTATTTCTTCCTACTATTATTTTAGTGTTTTCATCTAATCTAAAATGTCTTCCTAACTTCAAAAGCTCTACTTCTCTTAACCCAAAATCTGGCTTAAATTCAAGCAGATCTTTTAATCTTATAGAGAAATTTCTTTCTGTTAAAATACATCCACCTGCTGGAGAAGGATATTTTTTTATTCCAAATTTTTTAGCAAGCTCCATCTGTGGTTTTCGAGATCTACCATGTATATTTAAAAGTGATTCTCTTTTTACCCAGCCTTTCTCTTCAGGGATAGTAATAGGCAATTTATTTGCAGAAAGAGGCCTAAGTAACAACCTCCCTAAACCACTTTCCTCAGCTATTATCATAAGTGCTCTTCTATTTTGAGACATAGGCCTTTGACCTAAAACCTCTCCTGAAACAACAAAATCAAAACCCTTACTCCTCATAAGATCAAAAGCTTTTCTAAACATAAGAGAATGACAATCAATACAAGGATTCATATTTTCACCGTATCCGTATTTAGGAGACTTAACTATTTTTATATGTTCTTCGGTCACATCTATGATTTCAAGAGGCATTTTGATAGTATGGGCAGATTCAATAGCCTTTTCTGGAGTAAAAAAAGGGGTTTTAAAAAATACCCCTATTAATTCAACACCCTGAGATCTTACTACCTCTACTGCCAGCATACTATCTAAACCACCTGAAAAAACACATAATGCCTTCATAATTAGAGGCCCACATCTCTTAAAGTTTTTACTATCCTTTCTTGAGTTTCTGTTAATTTCTTAGGCACATCTATAATTATTTCTACATACTCATCCCCCTTACCTTTTCCATCTGAAGCAGGTAATCCATACCCTCTTATCCTCAATTTGGAATTAGATTGTGTTCCAGGTGGAATTTTAAGTTTCAATCTTTTTCCATATATAGTAGGAACTTCTATCTCACTGCCTAATACAGCATCTGAAAATTTTATTTTTTGTTTATAGAAAAGGTCATTACCGTCTCTTTTAAAAAGAGGATGCTCTAAAAATCTAATCTGTACGTATAAATCTCCTCTTGGTCCTCCATAAGGACCTGGTTCACCCTTTCCTTTAATCCTAAGCCTTTGACCATCCTTCACCCCTGCAGGTATAGTAACAGAAATAGTCTCTTGCTTACCCCCTGTACTATAACTAATAGTTTTTTTTGTGCCTCTTGCCACCTCTTCTAAGCTAACAGGAAGCTCATATATTAAATCTTTGCCTTTTATAGTTCTATAAGAATGACTTTCAGGACGATCAAAAGGAGAACCTCTGAAATGATGATATGAGGTTCCACCAAAATCACCAAAGATCTCACTAAATATGTCCCTTACCCTTCCACCAAATCCAAAACCAAAATCTTTAAATATACTCTCAAAATCAAATCCACGAAATATATCTTCTTGGGTAAACCGATTTTGAAAACCTTCAGCACCAAGCATGTCATATTGTCTTCTCTTTTCAGGATCACTTAAAACTGCATAAGCTTCATTTATTTCCTTAAATCTTTCCTCTGCTTTTTTATTTCCTTTATTCCTATCAGGATGATACTTTAGAGCGAGCTTCCTATAGGCTTTCTTTATCTCTTCTTGTGAAGCATTTTTTTGGACTCCCAATATTTTATAATAATCTTTCCCGCTCATCTTCTATTTATATCTCCTATTTATTTTGTTATGATTCTTTGTCTAAAATAATCATAGCATAAGATAAGTCAAGGATTATGTGGATAAAGAAGGTTCTTATATTGGCTCCAATGGCTCTTGTTATCTTTTTATTGCAATCATACTTTTGGGTGCCTACATATAAAGAGCAGACAAAAGGAAATCCTGAAAGACTCACAGAGTATATAACTGCATCATCAGCAGATGCGGTCATAATAAATCCTATTTTATCTGCTGATAGCGCAAGTGCTCAAATAGAGTCTCTTGTGTTTGAAGGATTAATAGATAGAGATAAAAATCTAAAGTTTAGGGGAAGGTTAGCCAAGTCTTGGGAAATATATGAGGAGGCATATTTTTATACTCCAAATAAATTGTTAAATGAACTCCTTAGCCGAATTAACATTGCAAAACAGCACAATATGCTAACAGAAATACGTTCAATAAAAATTGTGGGTAAAAATGGGATCAAAACAAAGTTAAAGTTAACACTTAAAAAGGTAGAACCAGATATATTTAAAAAAATGAAAGTATTTATTGGAAATAAATTTATATTAGCTCCTTTTGAACATAACCCTATAATCATATTTCATCTAAGACCAGGGGTCACTTTTCATGATGGATATCCATTTACAGCAAAGGATGTGGAATTCACATACAGAGCTATAATAGATCCTAAGAATATATCTCCCAGGATTTCAGATTTTGAACCAGTAAAAAGTGTGCAAATATTAAACCCTCTTACTGTAAAAGTAATATATAAGAGACTTTACTCTCCAGCACTCAGCACATGGCAAATAGGCATATTGCCAGAGCATCTTCTGAATAATAAAAAAATGAGACAGGAAGCAAAATCACGAGGGATAGACCCAAATAAATTTTCATTAAGGGAAAGCAGTTTTAACAGACATCCTGTTGGATGTGGACCATTTAGGTTTGTAAAATGGGTATCAGATCAATATATATTGTTAAAAAGGTTTGATAAATATTGGGAAGGACCTCCAAATTATAAAAAATATATATTCAGAGTTATACCTGATCCTTTAACTCAAGAAATGGAATTTTACGCAGGGACAATAGATCATTATAATGTCCAGCCTTATCAAGTAAAGCGTTTAAAAAATGATCCAAGATTTCAGTCCTTCTCTGGTCTGTCTTTTGGATATACATATATAGGATACAATATGAGAAAAGCTCCTTTTAATGATGTAAGAGTAAGAAAAGCCCTTGGAATGGCTATAAATGTAAATAAAATAATAAAGTATGTGCTTTATAATCAGGCTGAAAGAATAACAGGGCCATTTGTAAAACAAACAGAATATTATGATCATTCTATAAAGCCTTTACCATATGATCCTGATGAAGCACTTAAACTATTAGAAAAGGCTGGATGGAGAAGAAATAAAGATGGATTTTTGATAAAAAATGGCAAAAAATTTAAATTTACCCTTATTACTAATAATGGAAATGATATAAGAAAGGCTATTCTTGCTATTGCTCAAGAAGCATGGAAGAAGATAGGAATAGAAGTAAATACAGAACTTCTTGAATGGTCAGTTCTATTACAGAGGATAAATAAACATGATTTTGATGCTGTAGTACTTGGATGGAGTATGGGAATAGAGCCAGATCTATACCAAATTTTCCATTCCAGTCAAACCCATCCATATCAATTGAATTTTGTTGGTTATAAAAATAAGATTGTTGATAGTCTTATCATTAAGATAAGACAAGAATATGATTATAAAAAAAGGGTAAAATATTGTCATGAACTTCATCGAATAATAGCAAATGACCAGCCATATACATTTTTATTTGTAGGTAAATGGACAGCTGTATTAGATAAGAGAATAGTTATAAAAGAAGTGGATAATAAAGGACATATACATTATAAGAAAATACGGCCTACCAAAACAGGTAATTATTTCTTTTATTTCAATAAATGGATAAAATTACCTAAATCTCCTAACTTCTCTATGTGAGATTTTATATGAATAACTTCTTCTTTTATTCTACTCAAATTTTCTAAAATGTCTTTTTTATCAAATTGTTCCTGCTTTATCCGTTTTTCCGAATCCAAAAATCCTTCAATACTATTTTTAAAATATTCATCAACCCTATCTAATATATATTTTTTGCAAGCATCAATAATAGCAAAGAAATATTGATACTTTAAATTTTCCTTATAATTAATTAACTGGAACGTTAAAAAATTAAGACTTTGTCTCTTTATCTTTAGAAGACCCTCCTCCAATGCCTTTATCTTTTCAGAAATAGGATCATGATCACTTTTTTTAAATATTCTGGTAATAGCACTAAAAATTTTATAAAAACCAAATCTTACAATTGCCTCTGTACCTATTAATGGATCATATTCCAAAACAACTCCAATAGAGGGCATTTTTATGCTATAAATCTTTTTTATATAATCTAAGTCTAATAAATTATTGTTTAGAAATATGCTATTTTGAGTTTTTATAAATTCAGCAATCGTACTTGCAGATATTTCATAATAAGGTAAAATCATAGAGATAAATTCATCTTGAATCTTATTACTCAAGTCTCTAATAAATTTTATTATCAAAGGATTTATATTATGGGTTATAAAAAAATCAACAGAGTTTTTATACTCCATGAATACCATATATTGAGCATAGGAAAGTTTTTGTTCCTTTAGTAAAGTCACACATTTATTATAGGGAAACTGGAATCCATTAATAAAATGTTTTAAACCAACCAATAGTTCACCATTTTTGTCAAAAAATTTATCAATAGATCTTTTTATTTCATCCTTGATCCTATCACATGTACCATCTAAGGCATTCATTATAACAGATCTCAATTGTTCTACCTTTTTTTTATTTTCATGCAATCTTTTAATAAATTCTTGGTTTTCAACAGTATTTCCTTGTATAAAGTCTATATTAATAGAGATCCACTTTATTATTTGTGATGATATATAATAAAGTCGTTCAGCCCAGCTTTTTATAGAAACAATATTTTTTTTCTCAAGGAGACTTCTATTAACATACTCTAAAAATTTATTTGTCTCTTGTTCTGAAAATCTAACAAGCTCAATATCATGTTTCCATTGATAAAGCCTTATTCTCTCTTTTTGACTTAATTCCTTTTTAGCCTTATCTATCTCACTCAAAAGATTAAATAAGGCAGAAAATGTGAATATATTAGGTTTATTATAAAATAGCAATATCTGTTCTTCTACCTTTTTTATAAGGGTCCTAAGATCCTGAAGTGAATGATGCTCATCAAAATCGCAATTTATAATAAACAACACTTGGTTTATCAATCCCATATCCTTTAACATATGAAGGAACCTAATATCTGCTTCTCTTATACCTGTTCTGCTACTTATTACATAAATTACAAGCTGAGAAACAGCAAGATATTCCTGAATCATTATCATATGGATTGGATTGGGAGAATCACTACCCTGACAATCAGCTAATTCAATAGAATTATCAAATATACCTTCATTAATCTCAATAATCACATTGTTCAAATAAATGGCAAAATCATCATTACTTACAAATGTCTTATACTTTTCAAAATTTTTTCCTTTGTAAATAAGTACTCTTCTTTTATCAGAAATCAGATTTACTACATTATCATACCCTCTTAGGTAGAGGGCAAGAGTCATATAATTTATATCATGAACCCCGTTGATAATTAAGGAATCTAAATTTATAGTATTGATTATCTCTTCAAGGTCCCTTCTTTTAGAAGAATCATTTATATTAAAAGGTAAAATGCTCTTGAATTTTTGTTCATATATTGAAATGCCATTTATTGCCCTTTCTATCTCAGCATTTATCTCTTTCCATGATTTAAGTTCTATTGTAGCTTTTAATATATTACCTCTTCTGACTTTAGTTACGAAAGAAGTTACAATGCCTGCTCCTCTTTTTAGATAATCACCTTGAAATAAAAAATTAGTAAAGGTGCTTTTTCCAGATTTTATTGCTCCTACAACAGCCATACGTAATATATCTTCATCAAGTTGCTGCAATATCTCATAACATACCTTTTTCCAATCCTGAGACAGTTTGCCAGTAGTAAAATCCAGGGTCTCACAATCTGATATTAAAGTTACCAATCTATTACTAAGCTCTTTAATATTTTCTTTTATCTCAGTATATCGCATTGTTATAAGTTATGCTTTCATATAACGATTTGTGATTGGAAATCTCCAATCTTTACCAAATGCCTTTGGAGTTATCTTTACACCAGGAGGACTTTGTCTTCTCTTATATTCATTACGATCTATCATCTTAATAACATCCTTCACAATCCCAGATTCAAATCCTTCTTTTATAATTTCATCTACCCCCTTATCCTCCTCAACATATTCATGGATTATCCTATCAAGTATAGGATATGGAGGAAGAGTATCTTCATCCTTCTGATTTGGCCTAAGTTCTGCTGATGGTGCTCTCTTTATGACACTTTCTGGTATAATCTCTTTTCCCCATATGATATTAATATATTTCGCTAATTCATAGACTTTCATTTTTGGAACATCCTTTATTACTGCAAACCCACCTGCTGTATCTCCATATAAAGTGCAGTAACCAACTGCTATTTCACTTTTATTACCAGTAGTAAGAACCAAATAATTGAACCTATTAGATATAGCCATAAGCAAGTTGCCTCGTATTCTTGCTTGAAGATTTTCGAGAGCAACAGTATGAATAGATGTATCAAATACCCTATTTAATATATTCAGATATGCTTCATAAATAGGCTTTATTTCTAACTTTATAAGCTTTATTCCCAAATTTTTTGCTAATTTTTCAGCATCATTTAATGTTTCTGAAGAAGTAAATTGTGATGGCATAGTAACTCCAATTACATTATCTTTACCAAGGGCATCCACTCCAATGGCTGCCACAAGTGATGAATCTATTCCACCACTTAAACCTATAAGAACTTTTCTAAAACCATTTTTCATTACATAATCTCTTGTACCAAGAACAAGGGCATTATATATTTCCTCTATAGGAGGAACCTTATCAGCCAAATAAAAATCTAACATATCAATATGTTTTTTTGGAAGTCCTATATCAATAACTTTTTCTCTATCAACTATGTCTTGATTAGATGCAAATTTCAAATCAGTTATAAGTAAATGTTCACAAAATCTTTTTGCACATGCCAAAAGCTCACCTTTAGGGTTTATAACAAAACTTCCTCCATCGAATATTAATTCATCCTGACCTCCTATAAGATTAGTAAAAAATAAAAGAGCACCTGTCCTTTTAGAAAATCTATGTCCTATATCTACACGTAATTGAAACTTTCCTGCATGAAAAGGAGATGCAGACACGTTTAGGATAACATCAGCTCTTATCTCTTTAGAAAATTTCTCTGGTATATCTTCTTTTATCCATATATCTTCACATATTGTTGGCACCACTAAAACATCGCCTAATTTTAAAGCAATACATCTTCTGCCTTCTTTAAAATATCTTTTCTCATCAAAAACACCATAGTTAGGCAATTCCATTTTGTAATATGTAGTTAATATCTTTCTATTTTTAATAATAGCCGCTGCGTTAAATGTATTACCACACTGATTCTCAGCATATCCTATTATTGCTGTTATATTACCAACATGCTTTTTTATCTTATTGATATATGTTTTATTAGCTTCTAAAAAGCTTGATTTCAAAAGCAGATCCTCTGGGGGATATCCACATACCGCAAGTTCTGGAAAAACGATGATATCTACTTCCCTTTTTTCTGCCAAATCTATATATTTCAATATTTTATCTTTATTATACTCAAAATCTCCAACAATAGTATTTATTTGAGCTTGAGCAATCCTTAAAATAGACATCCCAATTAACCCTCTTTTTTTGCCATAATCATATACCATATATAAGTAACAATCTAAACAAAAAGAAAACACCCTAAAAAACCATCAAAAAGACACTTGACATTTTTGAAACTGAATATTATATTCCCAAAGAGGAATATATAAATATGTAAAAGGAGGGATATAAAAATGGGGTTTATGACAAAGAGAGAATGGCAGATATTTTTTGGATTATTGGGTATATTTTTAATTGCCTACTTTTTGCCCCTTGGTAATCCAAAAGTAAAGGCTGGAATAATAGAAGCATTCAGATTGCTCCAATGGTATGCAAGACATCATACTATACCCTGTGTTGTGCCAGCCCTTTTTATTGCGGGAGCCATAGTGAGCTTTTTGTCTCAACAATCCATAATGAAATATTTAGGACCAGGAGCAAATAAGATATTAGCATATACAGTTGCTTCTGTATCTGGATGTGTACTTGCAGTATGTTCCTGTAGTGTTCTACCTATGTTTGCTGGAATATATAAGCTTGGAGCAGGACTTGGACCAGCATGTTCATTCTTATATTCAGGCCCAGCAATAAATATATTAGCTGTATTTTTGTCTGCTCGAGTATTAGGCTTTGATATAGGCATTGGTAGAGCCATAGGAGCTATACTTTTCGCATTTATAATAGGAATTTTTATGGCTACTATGTTCAAAGGAGAAGAGGAAAAGAGAGTTCAGACACCTGTATATATGCCAGAAACTGGCCAAAAAGAAATAGAAAGGCCTATATGGAAAAGCGCATTGTTTTTAGCTTTAATGATTTTGTTTTTAGTATTTAGTGATTGGTATAATCCAGGAATAGCCAAAATCACGTTTAAAAATGGGCAAACAGCTACATTTAATATCCGATATGAAACAGAAGACACCCTTACTCTTCAACCATGGAGTAAAGGGGGAAAAGTTACAGGGGAAGCAAAAGTATATTACAAAAAAGATATAGTAAAAATAGAACCCGTTCCCAGTCTCACTCAAAGTATATATAATATAAGATGGTATATAGCAGGATTAATTGGAATAATTGTGGTCATCCTTGCATTTAGATGGTATTCAAAAGAAGAATTAAACCAATGGATGTATGCTACTTGGGATTTTACAAAACTTATGGTCCCTTTATTATATGGAGGGATATTTGTAGTGGGTTTTATATCTGTCTTTATTCCTGAACATGTGGTTGCCAGTCTGGTGGGGAATAATAGTTTATTCTCTAATTTCTTAGCCTCTATTGTAGGAGCATTCTTCTACTTTGCAACTCTAACTGAAATTCCTATTACACAGGTATTATTAAAGTTTGGTATGGCAAAAGGACCTGCCCTTGCACTTCTTCTTGCAGGACCAGCAGTTTCTCTACCAAATATGTTAGTTATTAATGGCGTTATGGGAACAAAAAAGACATTAGCATTTGTGAGTATCGTGGTTATAATGGCTACAATATCTGGACTTATATTTGGGGCAATTACGTAATAAAATAAATAAAAAGGAGGTATTATTATGGAAATTAAGATATTAGGACCAGGATGCCCAAAATGCGAAGCAACAGAAAGAAATGTAAAGGATGTACTTTCTGAACTTGGAATTACAGCTAATATAGAAAAAATAAAGAATCCAATAAATATAGCAAATTATGGTGTGTTTGGAACACCAGCCGTTGTTATAGATGGACAGGTCAAATGTGTTGGACGTATTCCTAATAAAGAAGAAATAAAATCATGGATAAAAAAATAGGAGGAGGTGAAACCATGACAATAGAATGTTGTTGCTCCACAGAAAGTAATATCATGATTATTGCCTGTTCTGGAGGGTCTAATGTAGGGCAAATTACAAATCAAGTAGCAGTTGAATTGACAAAAGAAAGATGGGGAAAAATGTTTTGTCTTGCTGGAATAGGAGCACATCTAAGCGGCTTCGTACAATCTGCAAAGGATACTCCCGTAGTTATAGTAATTGATGGCTGTGAGATTGGATGTGCAAAGGAAATATTTAAACATTTAGATATACCTATAAAAAATTATTTTGTTGTTACAAAAGATCTAAAAATAGAAAAAACTGTAGATATCGAACCAAAATCAAAGGATATAGAAAGACTTAAACAATTAATAAAAGAAAAAATAAGGGGGTGATTATTGTATGCTACTCCAAAGATATAAAAAAGAGATGATCAGGCCAAAATGTAACCCAAGCTTTCAAGACCTTAGATGTATAGCTCATTTAGAACAGGATATATCCAAGGTATTACCTTACCTAAACAGCACATTGGGAGGACATCAGTTTTCTAAGGATCCTCTATCCCTTACTATAAAATTGTATGGAAAAACTATTACATTACATCCAAAAGAGATTGCTATAAGCTCAGTAAAAGATGAAAGTGAAGCAGATAAAATTTTAAAATGGTTAAAAGAAGAAATAAATAAAACATGGAAGGACCGCAAAAATATAGAACCTAAATTTGAAATTCCTCCTAAACCTCAAGTTATAAATATACTAAAATTTTTGCCTAAAACTAACTGTAAAAAATGCGGAGTTCCAACGTGTATTGTATTCGCTGTCCAGATGTCTGAAGGAGCAAGAAGTGCCGAACAGTGTCCTGAATTAGATGAAAACCAAAAGATGAAATTAAAAGAATATCTTAAACAGTTTCCAGGATTCTGAAGCAAGACTAACAATATCAATTGGTTAAATAATAAATATGTATTTGATAAGGCGAAAAGTCATCTAGTAAGCCAGAAGAATAAATTGATATTTTTCTTTTTTCCAATATATCTTCTGCAGAAGATATATTCTTAACAGGCAAATAAATATGTGAGTTTATATATGTAGGTAGAGTATTTACAGCTATAACATAGTATCCTGACTTAAAATCAAAACCTTTTGGAACATGTTTTATAATATAATGGATAGCCCCGTTACTCGCCTTTGCAACAGAATCATCTGGATAAATTTTTGGAGAAATCAAAAGTGGATATATAGAATTTAGTTCTTTTATTATAGATTTAACTTCATTCCAGTGTTTATGCCTATCCATTATAAAGTAATTCTTTGTTTTAAATGTATAATAAAAAAGCCCTCTTGCACCATGAATAATGGATAAATATGTTAGACACCGTTCTTCGTTATATGTAGGATCTCTACCCCATATCCTCTTTTCTTCTCCATATGGAAATGCTGACCAATCAAATGCTTGTATTACTGCCCATACTGGTTTATATGGAAAAAGAGTTTTTACCATGTCAATACTATTAGAAAGCCAAGTAACAGGTCTTCTTGGTATAGGATATGGATCTACCATAATTATATCAGCAGCATCTCCATAGTCCTTTACCATATTTGCTCTTACAAGAGTTATAAGGGTTGGATGATAAGGATCTATACTCTTTATATAACTTTTAAGTCTCCATAAAAATAAAGGAGAAATCATATTTATTTCTGGTTCATCTTTTATATACCAAGCTAATATATTATTAGAATACCTCATATTATGAATAAATTCACAACAATTATTATTAAAACTTGATATATAAGGCAATACTTTAATATTGTAATTTTTAATAATATATAAAATATTTTGATACCCATTTATGCATATAGAATTAAAGCCAGCCTTTTTTACTGTAGCAATATATCTTAAAGGAACAGCATATATGCCTATTGGAAAAAAAGGTAATATATCAAAAGATAAAGGCTTAGAAATTGTTATCAATCTTCTATTTTTATAAATTTTTACCCTCCAAAACCATCTTCCTGCATCAATAGGAAAGTCAGAAGTTATTTTGTTACCCTTGGGAGCTATTATTCTTTTTACAGTAAAAACTTTTTTAAAAGATGAATATCGCGATATCTGTATCTCTGCCTCCAATATATATGGATTCTTTGGAAGCCACCATGAAAACTCTGGAAATGAGGTATATATTTCATGTGATGGAGACTTGGGCTGTGGAGTAAATTCTATAAGACTTACATCATCCACATATATTTTACCATGTAGACCAGGATTTATAAAATACAAGGTTGTTTTAGAATCTTTTTTAGAATTAAATAAAAGAGTGACCTTTATCCAATCTCCCCATCCAATAATATAATTTAGATAGACATCTCTATTAAATATTCTTATTATTGGATATTCACCCTCTCTCCAATTTTGTCTTTTTATCCAAAAATATAAAAGATAATATTTATTTTTTACTATAGAATTTATTTTACAATATAAAATACCCTTTCCAAGCATAGAAATACATTTACCATTCTTACCTTTTTCTTCTAATCTAACTTGAAAGTTTTTATTTTTTTCTATACCCCAAAAATCAGGAACACCATCTTTATTAGCATCTACCTCAAAACCCGGATTAGGCACAAGATTAGATGAAGCATTAGATACAGAAATAAATACTATCCAAGTAAAAAAAATAAAATATCCTATGAGTCTAAAAATTCGCATGTATATCCCATTTTTTTAAATATTTTTTTATATATGGATTAGTAGGATCAAGTCTTAATGCTAAAGCTAACTCTTTTTTAGGACAAACAAATTTATAATCTAATTTATAAGCAATCCACGCAAGTCCTATATGATACCATGGATTTGTAGGATTTAACCTAACAGCAGACATACATAATTTCAATGCTTCATAACCATGGATATTAGTGTCTTTAAAATATTCCTGAGCAAGTGCATAGTAATAACCTGCATTAGTAGGATCAAGCTTAATCGCAGTTTTCAATAGACCAAAATCTTTGGTCTTTTTGTATTCTGTAAACATCCTATCTGCTTTGAATATATCCATTTGATAATTAATAATAAAAACAAAAATCAAACATATAAATCCTAATATAAATACTGCTTTCTTTTTCTTAAGAACTATTTTCTTAACAGGCGCATGATGATACAAAAAAACAGTCCTTACTGTAATACCGAGGATTAGAAAGAAAATAAAAGATATGGCAGGAATATGAAGATTAAAAGTAACCATGTTATCCATAAGCAGAGAGAATATGGCAACCATACCGCCTAAACCTATTCCGACACAAAATCGCTCACTTCTTTGATACCATCGTTTTACAATAATAAACAAACACCAAAATATAGCCAAATAAAATAAAATAAAGCCTATAACTCCTGTATCTACAAGATATTCTAAATATTCATTATGGGCATGGTCCCAAAAAGATTTAAGTTCTGGACTTTTATACAAAGGAAATATATTTCTAAAATTTCCAAGGCCTACACCAATAAAAGGGTAATCCTTAATTATTCTTAAAGCCTCTTTCCAAGCAATAGGTCTTTGCGGAGATGCCCTTTTTAAATTAAGCAAAGTAGAAAGTTCTTTAATAACAGGATCTATGCCTATCCATATTAAAAAAGCTAATATAATAGCTGTAATTACAATTATAACACGCTTTCCCTTAAAAGTTTTTGTCCCTTGAAATATAAAAAAAAGTAACAATAAAAGCAAAAAACATAGAATTCCCCCTCGTGAAAGGGATAAAAAAACAGATGCACCCATTATAGATATTAAAAAAATAAGCAACACATTTTTAGATATATATGATTCAAACTTATAAAGATAATGTCTCCAACTTTCCTTGGATGGATAAAAAGGTATCTTTGGTCTTGAAATTAAAAGACCTATACCAATACATATAATCATATCCATATATGCAGCAAAATGGTTTGGATTCACAAAAGAACCAAAATATCCACCTTTTTTATAAACAGATTGCCAGAACCAAAATATTTTATTGGTCTTAGATAACATTTGAAATATGCCAAGAAATGCCTCTATGATACCTGCTGTAAACATAACAATTACTATACGTTTTATTTTTGTTTTGGAATTAAAGATACTTACTGCCAAGAAAAAAATTCCAATATAAGAAATAATTTTAATTATTTCTAATATTGTTTGATGAATACATATGGATATACTGTATGGCCCATCATATAAAGGCAATGTCATTTTATATAAATGGTATCTATTTGGAGAAAATATCTTTATTATCTTGATAGAAAAAGGGACCATTTGTATAAAAACAAAGCATATAAAAAGCAAAAATACAAAATTAGGAAGAATAAAAGGGATATGAATTTCAATATAAAAGTCACTTTTTGACTGAAGAAAATATCTTAAAATCCATATAATTAGCAGACAGAATATAGAAATTTCTAAAATAGTAATTGACCATATATGAACTGTACCAAAAGCTAAAGGAGTAAATATTACCAGCAATGATATTAGAATTTCTATTGCTGTATCCGAATATTTTAAAATTGACATGGCCTCTAAAAAAATCCTATGAGATTGTGGTAAATTTTATTCAATATGTCCAGAAAATTTGTAAATATTGGCACTTAGTAATAGACATATTTATACTACTCTCCTGGAAGATGGAACATAATATAATATAAGTTTAGGAAATTTACCTAAAGGAAAAAGAACATAAAGAGTAGAAAATTTAAAAAGCCTTCCAGATAACCAAGTATATGGGATAGAAATATCAATAGAACTGATGGGAGAATATCCTGCAATCCTTATTGATTAACATCCTTGAAATAATATTACAGACATCTTAACAAAACAAAAACATGTATCCATGTTTCAAATGAAAAAAAAGAGAGAAATAAAAAAAGCGGAAAAAACAATCAGGACCTGTGAATAGAATAAGAATTTTACTTAAAAAACATTCATACTAAAAAAACTCCTATAAATAAACTGAAAGCTACAAAGCCAAGAAAAATACTTGGGATAGATGGGGCAAAGTTCTGAATAAATGGCTTTGGATGGACAAATCTCATAATAGTGATTGACTGGTATACAAAGGAGATATTAGGACATGAAATATCCTTAAGGAATAAAAGCACTCAATGGACAGCAGCTCTACAGGAAGCCCTTTTTAATGGCTATCCT
>CAZMNC010000006.1:0-2298 GCA_964567535.1 uncultured Desulfobacterales bacterium
ATATTATATCATTCTATGAAAATATTGCTAAAGAAAATATAGGACTTATTATTACAGGTCATGCATATATAAGATTAGACGGCAAGGCAACACCAAGACAATTGGGAATATACAAAGACAAATTCATTTCTGGATTAAAAAAAATTGTACATGTAGTTCATAAATTTGGAGGGAAAATAATAGTCCAACTGTCACATGCTGGTCTGTTTGGAAGAAAAAAATTATCAGGATGTGAGCCAATTAATATTATGAAAATCAATAAAAAAGAAATTGAGGCCCTGATAGACAACTTTATTACTGCTGCATTAAGGGCAAAAGAGGCCCAATTTGATGGAATTCAGCTTCATGGTGCTCATGGATATCTTATAAATCAATTTTTATCTCCACTTTTTAACAAAAGAGATGATGAATATGGAAATAAATTAAAAAATAGAAGCAGATTCTTAATTGCTATTATAAGAGGTATAAAAAAACAAGCAGGAGAAAAATTCCCTATTCTTATAAAGCTAAACTGTCAAGACTTTGAAAAAGGGGGACTTAATTTAAAGGATTCTATAGAAATAGCAAATATATTAGTCGATGAAGGAATTGATGCAATAGAAATAAGTGGAGGTCTTTTAACATCTAAATATGCAGGACCATGCAGAAGATATGAAGGCCCATATTTTCTTAAAGAAGCACTTGAATTTAGAGAAAATATAAAGGTACCGCTTATACTTGTTGGAGGAATAAGATCTTATGACACTTCTATAAAAATTATCAATAGAGGGATAGATTTTGTCAGTATCTCTCGAGCTTTTATATGTGAACCTAATTTAATTTCAAGATGGGAAAAAGGTGATAAATCAAAGTCTCTTTGTCTTTCAGATAATCTCTGCTTAACAGCAGTAAAAAAGAAACAACCTGTAAAATGTTTTAGAAAAGAAAAAACAAATGATTAAACCAATATTTGATCCAAAGCAAAAGAAAAGAAGCATGAGAGTAGCTGCATTTATGTCAGGAACAGGTACCAATGTCCAAAAACTCATAGAATATCAGCAACAACTTATTAAAAGACAAGGAAAATCCCCTTTTGAGGTAATATTAATATTTAGTGATAGATCTGATGGCACATGTATGGGAGAAAAAATAGCTTATAAATATACAATCCCATATTTTAGCTATGATATAAAGGCATTTTATAGAAAACATGGAATAAAATTTAGCATAGCAACAAAAGAAGGGATGAATTTAAGAAAAAGGTTTGATGAAACCGTTAAAAAAATTATCAAGGCATTTGATATAGATATAGTTGCTCTTGGTGGATATATGAGTTATACTACAATTAAAAGATGCGTAAATGTTCATCCTGCCGATCTTTCTATAAAAACACAAGATGGAAGAAGAAAATATACAGGAATCAGTGCAATTAGGGATGCAATCCTTGCAGGAGAGCAGTTTCTCAGATCATCTACTATATTGACAGATGAAGGTATAGATACAGGCCCAATTCTTATGGTTTCAAAACCTATTCCTGTCAAGGTACATATACCTTTTAAAGAATTAAAAAAAGATGAAATCTTGATTGAACAAGTTGTTCAAGAACATCAGGAAAGATTAAAAAAGCAAGGAGATTGGTATATATTTCCTCGAACAATAGAATTAATTGCAAGAGGATTATTTTCTTTAGACGAGCAAAACAGAGTATATTTTAAAGGAGAATATATTCCTGATGGATATAGAGAATAAAAAGCCCTTCAGTCTAAGTGAGACTGAAGGGCTTTTATGGTCCTTCTATTTAGAACAGATAATTAATCTCAAATCTTAACTCAGTATAGGAATCATTTTGTCCATTTGCTAGTGCATATCTTCTATGTTTTGCCTGTACATACGCTAATCTAAACTTGCACTGTAACCACTGATCCTTAGGAAGCTTAATAGGTGGTGTCCACCATGTATCAAGATGAATCATATAACGGTCTGTTTTGCTAATAGAACCAGCCCGTTCTTTACCATCATCATAGTCCATATATGTAAAATCAATAGCAGTCTTTAGACCTTTTACAAGACGAGCTTTATTCCAATCCATTACCCATTTTAACATATAACTTGCCGTGCCTGCTTCCCAGTTATACTGAGCCATTGAACGGGTATATCCCTGAGTTGGCCATGCCCTCCATGGAGCAATAAAATCTGCATCATCTGTAATATAGGTTACGCCAAAGTGGAACATCTGGGCTCCTTTTTTAAGTCTCAACCTAAACCCATACATTGTAGCATCTACAGAGTCAGGATCTTTATATCCTAATCCCTTTGCCC
>CAZMNC010000007.1:0-2727 GCA_964567535.1 uncultured Desulfobacterales bacterium
CCTGATATATTAGTAGCAGATCTAAATATCCCCGACATAGATGCAATAGAGTTGTGTAGAAAGCTAAAAAGTGACCCTGATTCAAAATTATCTGAGATATATGTAATCATAATAAGTGACAGAAAAGGAAAAGATGAAAAGATAAAATGCATGAGTGAAGGAGCTGATGATTATCTTACCAAACCAGTAGATCCTGATGAGCTTATTGCTCGGGTAAAAGTGGCCTCCAGAATAGTATCCCATATAAAAAGAACAGACTTAGAATACAGAAAAATGTTTAGTAACATAGACGTATTACTTATTCAGGAAGGAGGATGCGCCCCTGGATATAATCCGGTAACCGCTTTTATAACATATCATTTAGAAAATATGGGCAGAAAGGTATATGCTACAAGAGAAGGTTTCAGATCTTTAGTAAATGGAAAGGATGAAGATTTTGTTAGGCTTGTGTATGATCCTGAGTTATATAAAAGACTTGACCACATACCAGGCGTTATACATGTAGCACCTTTATCAGAAGCAAGAGGCGCACTTTTAAGAGGTGAACGATATCCTGATTTCATAAAAATAGAGCTGCAAAAAAAAGCAGCAGAAAACATAAAAGAAAGAAATGTGCAAACGTTAATAGCGATAGGTGGAAATGGAACATTTAAAGGGCTAAAGGCATTATGCGAGCTGATACCTCCTGCAATACAAGTATTTTTTGTACCTGTTACCATTGACAGTGATATAGCTGGTACCGAATGTATAGGAGAAAACACAGGAATTGAGATGGGAGCAGAAAAAATTAGAAGATATATGGCAGATGCCAGAACTCATAAAAGAGTTTATATCATTGAAATGATGGGGGCAAGCAGTGGTTTTCATGCATTACATAGTTGTCTTGGGGCAAGGGCACATCTTGCTGTGCTTCCAAATAGTAAAATAGATCATAAAAAGATTGTAGAAGCTATAAATAAAAGGGAAGATGGATGCGTTATTGTAGTAGCAGAGGGTTATAAAAGAGAAGAAAGAAGACATAAAGAAATAAAAGATAATGCAGCAGAATATTTTTACAATGAACTCCTTGCAACTGGCATCAATATAAAAAGAAGGGTAGTTTGTGAGCCTTTTTCAAGAGATATAAGAGGAGCAGAACCAAACAATCAGGATATTACTCTTGCACAAAGAATGGCATATAATATAGCCAGATATATTAAAGCAGGGGCATCAAGGCTTATGCCAGCAGTAAGTTCTGGAAAAGAGTATGCTATTCCATTTAGTGAAATAAAAACAGATAATATGGTGGAAGAGGATCTCCTTGTCCTTTCTGATAGACTCACAAGAAGATATATGGAGAAAGAAGATGAAAGTATCTGATTTTCCTTCAAATATAAAACCATTTATTATACCCAAACCATCTGGCAAAATGTTTTATAGGTGTCTTAAATGCAATAAAAAATTTAATATTGATAAATTATTGTATACCTGCCCAGAATGTAATAATGTCCTTCTTTTGTATTCAGAAGGAAATGAATCAACTAATAAATTGAATAGCAATATGTGGAAAAAGATATTTGATTATAGAAAGATGATAAACTATCCTCCTCTTAATGGAATTTTTTTATTTTACGAATTCATTGCGCCTATAATTCCTTTAAAAGAAATTATTTACTTGGGTGAAGCACAAACCCCTATTGTAAAAGCAAGTAATAAATTGACAGATATAGTAGGACAAGAATTTTTCTTTAAATATGAAGGTGTTAATCCAAGTGCATCATTTAAAGATCGGGGTATGGCTTGTGCATTAAGCTATATAAATTATTTATTAAACAATAAAAATCTGAAGAATATTATTGCTATCTGTGCATCTACTGGAGATACATCAGCTGCTGCAGCGCTTTATGCATCCTATTTAGGAGATAAAATAAAATCGGTAGTTATACTGCCAGAAGGTAAAGTGACACCTCAACAGCTATCACAACCATTAGGTCATGGAGCAATAGTGCTTGAGGTCCCAGGAGTATTTGATGACTGTATGAAGATAGTAGAACTTCTTTCAGAAAAATATAATGTAGCACTTTTAAATTCAAAAAACAGTTGGCGTATCCTTGGTCAAGAGTCTTTTTCATTTGAAATAGCACAGGCATTTGACTATGAAATGCAAAATAAGGCAATAATAGTTCCTATTGGAAATGCAGGAAATATAACAGCTATTATGAATGGATTTTTGAAGTTTTATAAGGCTGGTATTATTAATGAATTACCCAAGATTATTGGAGTTCAATCAGAACATGCAAATCCTGTATTTAAGTATTACAGACAAGATGAAAAAAGCAGAAAATTTATCCCTGTAAATGTGAAGCCCAGTGTTGCACAAGCAGCAATGATTGGCAATCCTGTATCAATGCCGAGAGTAATAGAACTTGCAAATGAATATATCAATATATCAGATAAGAGAAAATTCCTTGTAGTGCAAGTTAAAGAACAAGAAATCATGGATTGCATGATTACAGCAAATAAAAATGGCAATATTGTATGCACCCAGGGTGGAGAATCCCTTGCAGGATTTATAAAGGCAAAAGAAAATGGATATATAGATAAAACAGAAATTGCTATACTAAATTCTACAGCTCATATGTTAAAGTTTATATCATTCCAACAGATGTATTTTGAGGATTCATTTCCACCAGAGTTTGGTGTAAAACCCAGGAATGAGCTTAGAAATAGTCCAATTAAAATAAAAGC
>CAZMNC010000008.1:0-9476 GCA_964567535.1 uncultured Desulfobacterales bacterium
AAAAGGCCATAATCAAAGCACATATTAGAGACTTTGCTCCATAAACTAATAGCTTTCTTATCATAGATATTCCTATGATAGGCCTAAGTAAAAATAGTAACAATATAAACTGGATAGATGAAGCTAAACTAAGACTAAGTGCAAGTCCAGCATGTTTTAATACCTTCATAAGCATTATGCCTAAGATAGTATTCGATAAAAGTGCAATAACTGCTATTTTCACAGGGGTTTTTGTGTCTTGCATTGCATAAAAACCAGATACCAGAACCCTTACTCCTGAAAAAGCCCATAACCCTAAAGCATAAAATAAAAGAGCCTTATTTGTGTTTATAGTATCAATATATGTAAATGCACCTCTTTCAAAAAGTATCATAATTATTGGTTTGCCCAGTACTATCAGACCTAATGTAGCTGGTATAGAAATAAAAAAAGTCATTTTTAAGACATGGATTAAAGTTTGAACAAAATATTCATTTTCTTCTTTCGCAACATGGTCTGATAAGGACGGAAGAGCTGCTGTGCTTATAGATATTGCAAATACACCCAAAGGAAATTGAACTAATCTATCGGCATAGTATAACCAAGATATACTACCACCAGGCAGAAAAGATGCAAGTAAGGTTCCTATGAACTGATTTAATTGATAAACTGCGGATCCAAATATAGCAGGAATCATTAAGGTCCATATTCTATTTATACCGGGATGATTTATATACTTAAATGAAGGAAATAAATCTAAACCATATTTTATCACCCAAGGTATCTGAAGGCATAGCTGCAAAAAACCTCCTATAATAACCCCTATTGCAAGCCCAATAATGGGAATATTTAAATGTGGAGAAATCATAAATGCAGCAGCTATTATACTCACATTCAAAATAATAGGTGCTGCAGCAGGAGCAGAGAAGTGTTTAAAGGAGTTTAATATACCCATAAAAAATGCTACTAAGCATATAAAAAAAACATAAGGAAAAGTAATTCTTGTTAAAAGTACGGTGAGCTTGTATTCATAAGTGGATGTACCAAAGCCATATGCCTGAATTTTTACAATCCACGGGGCAAGTAAAACACCCAATATTGCAATAATAGCGAGTAATACAGAAAGAATACTAAGAAAGCCATTGGCAAGTTTGAGAGCATCTTTTTTGTCTTTATTAAGATATTTAGAAAAAACAGGAATAAAGGCAACAGTAAGAGAACCTTCCCCAAAAAGTCTTCTTAATAGATTAGGTATCCTAAATGCTACAAAAAACGCATCAGTTACTATACCAGATCCAAATACTTTAGCAATGACCATGTCTCTAACAAGACCTAATATCCGGCTAACAAATGTAAATATTCCTATTATACCTGCAGCTTTATTTATTTTGTGTTCAGATGAGACCAACGCATCTTTCTTCTGTTTCAAAAAGCTTTAGATAGGCAGGCCTAAATTCTTTCCATAATTTCATGCCTATACAATTTTGGACAGAAACTATTTCTCTTAATATATCTTCTGTGATAAGAGGATTTATTGGAACTGCTCTTAGTACAACAATACTAAAAGGCCTATATTTAGTAGATTCTAATCTCGTTCTTGAAACAAATGTTGTATCATCTCTTCTTATCTCTTTATGAAGTTTTACATTAAGGGCATTTATTAAACAATTTATTTTTCTTAATTTATATTCTAAGTTTTTATCCTTTTTTCGTTTATTCTGATAAACCGCAAATATCTGATTTAAATCCTGTTGAACCTCATAAGGAACAAATCTGTATATTAATATAAACAATTCCGGAGAATTTAAAACTTCAAAGTTGCCACATTTTTCAAGTATATCTTTCAATACATTTGTAGACTTTCTGGCTTGTTTAAACAATAATTTATATCCATCCTTTCCAATTATCTTTAATGCCGCCCAAGGTTTTAGACAGGAAAAAGGTCTTGATCCCTCTATGGTAAAACGACCAGCATCTACAGAATTTCTTCTTATTACATACTGAGATGTATATTTAATATGACTCAGATCTCTTTCATTTCTAAACAAAACAATACCCATAGTCATAGGGCAGTAAAAAAGCTTATGTGCATCAATTGTAACAGAATCAGCCTTTTCTATACCTTTAAAAAGTGCTTTATACTCATCTACTAGCAATGCTCCACCTCCCCAACATGCATCCACATGAAAATGTGCATCTACTTCCTTTGCAATTTTCCCTAACATTTCCAAATCATCTATATTACCTGTCTCAGTGGTACCTGCAATTCCTATTATAGCTATAATTTTGGCTCTTTTTCTTTTCTTTCCTTCTGTGAGCAATCTTACTCTTCTTTTTAGCCTTTTTATATCTATCTTGTGGTTTTCATCAACAGGAACAAGAATAACATTTTCTTCACCTATTCCTATAATATTTGCCGCTTTTTTTATAGAATAATGTCCCCTTGAAGAAACAAGTATAATTCCCTTAGAGTATCCATAATGCTTAAGTGCTTTTTCCATTCCAGTAACTCTTACTCCAGGAAAACCTCCATCAGGAGGAAAGGCCTTTTCTCTTGCCACTAAGAGTGCTGTCAGATTAGCAATTGTCCCATCAGCAGTAATATTTCCAAGAGCAACTTTTGGATTTTGGATATTTTTTTTATAAAAACGTTCTTTTCTTCTAAAAACTAACTTATGCAGCCATGCAATAAGTTCTCTTTCTACAAAGCTGGATGCCTTGGCTGTCTCAATCTTGACTTGATTTTGATTAAGGGCCGCAATAATCATCTCCAAAAGTATCATAAAATATGGGATAGCACTTATCATATGGCCGATATAATAAGGACTTCCTACCTTGACAGAATGCCTTATGATCTTTTCTTTTATTTCTTTTAAAACATCCTTTATCAACTGTGGTCTTTCAGGAAGGGAGGTCTGATTAAATATTTCACTTAATTCTGGAAGAGATATACTACTGTGAATACCCCCTTTTTCTTGAAAAAAATCATGAATCATCTCCAAAAGTTCATGCCCAAATTCTACAAACTTATCAGCAGAATTGGGCATTATAAAAAGCTTTCTAAGATGTTCTATATCTGCTCTCACTTCTTTCATATTGATAACATCCTTTCCACTGCAGAAATAGCCTTTTTTCTGATCTCATCGGACACCCTAACTTCTGGTTCAAGGCTTTCCAATGCATTTATTATATTAAAAAGATTTATCTTTTTCATATCAGAACATACCATATCTGGATCTGCAGGAATAAAAATTTTATCGGGATTTGCTTTTAACAGAGGATGGATAATACCTGTCTCAGTTCCTATTATAAACTTTTTATGACCAGATTCTTGGGTATATTTTATCATACCTGATGTGCTTTTTATTGCATCAGCAAGTTTTAACACCTCTATTTTACATTCTGGATGAGCAATAAATAAGGCATCAGGATGTTCAGACTTAATTTTTTGTACTTGCTCTACTGTAAGACTTTCATGAACAGGACAATATCCATTCCAATAAAAAAGGTTGTTTCTTCCTGTAAATTCTTTTGCATATTTTGCTAAGTTCCTGTCAGGAGTCATAAAAATAGGTACACTTGGATTAATAGAATTTACTACATTTAATACATTTGCAGAAGTACAGCATAAGTCACTTTCTGCTTTTACTTCTGCTTTGGTATTTACATAGCTTACTACTATTGCATTTGGCATGTTCTGCTTTTTTTTCTTAAGCTGAGCGGCACTTATCATATCTGCCATTGGACAACCCGCATCCTCTACAGGAAGTATTACCTTCTTATTGGGACAAAGTATAGATGCTGTTTCTGCCATAAAATGAACACCACAGAACACTATCACATCAGCATCTGTTTTAGCTGCTTTCATGGAAAGTTCAAGTGAATCACCACATAGATCAGCTACATCTTGGACCTCCGGTCTTTGATAGTTATGTGCTAAAAGGATAGCATTTCTTTTTTTGAGAAGCTTTCTTATAGTCTTCTGGAGTTCTTGGATAACAGTCATTTATAACTTGACCATTCTAAGAGATGGAGCTAATAGTAAAAAATCTAAATATAATAAGTCAATAACTAATTACTATCTCAAAAGGAAAAAAATATGCAAAAGATTAAATTAAGACAAGGTGATGCATTAATAATTATAGATATGCAAAACGATTTTATGCCTAATGGTACGCTCCCTGTTCCAGAAGCAGACAAAATTATACCCATATTGAATATATATATAGATTTATTTTCTTATAAATCTTTGATTATAATAGCCTCCAGAGACTGGCATCCTCCTAATCATTGTTCTTTTAAAGAATATGGAGGAATATGGCCTTCACATTGTGTTGCAGGAACAAAAGGTGCTGAATTTCCAAAAGAACTTAATATTCCAAAAAATGCCATAATAATATCAAAAGCAACATCACCTGAAAAAGATGCCTATTCTGCACTCCAAGACACAGAATTATCTGATTTCCTTGAATATCATAGTGTACAGCGCTGTTTTGTTGGAGGAGTAGCAACAGATTATTGCGTGCTGCACACTGTTTTAGATCTCCTAAAAAAAGGATATGAAACATATATATTAAAAGATGCTATAAAAGCAGTGAATGTCAATCCAGAAGATGGGAAAAAAGCAATTGAAAATATGCAAAAGAAAGGAGCCAAGGTAATAACATTGGAGAAAATAGAATGACAAAAGAGTCATTGTTACTTACAGATTTATATCAACTTACAATGCTTCAAGCATATTTTGATCATGGAATAACAAAAAATGCAGTATTTGAGTTTTTTGTGAGAGATTTAGATAAAAGAAAATTTTTAATTGCAACAGGTCTTGAACAGGTTATTACCTTTTTAGAAAATCTGAAATTTTCTGCTGATGATATTGATTGGCTTAAAAAAACAGGTTTGTTCAAAAGTGATTTCTTGGATTACTTAAGAGAGCTTAAATTTGAAGGCAGTGTATATGCAATGCCTGAAGGAACAATATTTTTTAGTAATGAACCAATACTCCAGATTTCAGCACCTATTACACAAGCTCAACTTGTAGAAACAAGGATAATAAACATGCTCCATTATCAAACCCTTGTGGCTTCTAAAGCTATAAGGATGCATTTTGCAGCTCCGGGCAAACAATTTATAGACTTTGGTTTAAGAAGAGCACATGGAGCAGAGGCTGGACTTTTAGCTGCAAGAGCAAGTTATATTGCAGGATTTGCTGGAACTTCTACTGTACTTGCCGGGAAAAGTTTTGGTATACCTATATTTGGTACAATGGCTCATTCTTTTGTGCAGGCTCATGATACTGAAATTGCGGCATTTATGAACTTTGCTGAATCAATGCCAAATAATGTAATAATACTTATTGATACATATGATACCCTTAGGGCTATTAATAAGCTTATAAAAATAGCTCCTATTCTAAAGAAAAGAGGGATAACCATAAAAGGTGTTCGACTAGATAGTGGTGACTTAATAATATTATCAAAGAAAGTAAGAAAAATATTAGATAAAAATGGGCTTAAGAATGTTAGAATTATTACAAGTGGCAATTTAGACGAATATGCATTAAAAAAGATTTATGATGCTGGTGCACCTGTAGATAGTTTTGGTATAGGAACAATAATGGTTACTTCCAGTGATATGCCTTATTTGAACTGTGCATATAAGCTTATGGAATATAATGGAATACCAAAGAAAAAACGATCAGAAGGAAAAGAAACATGGCCAGGACAAAAACAGGTTTATAGATATTATAAAAATGGTAATATCTCTTATGATATAATAGCTATGAGAGATGAAATATTTGATGGGGAACCTTTACTTAAACTCTTTATGAAGAATGGGACAAAAATTGAGTCATTACCTTCTATTAACCAAATAAGAGAATATGTAATGGAGCAAATAAAGCATATTCCAGATTACCTAAAAGACTTAAAAAAAACAGACAAACAATATCCAGTTATAATCTCGGATAAATTAAAAAAGTGTTCTGATAATCTGGATAAATTAATAATACAAAATGAAGATATATGATTATGTAACATACATAAAAAATCACCAAGATTTTAAAGATACTATTAAATATTATCATTATATTCCACCAAAACAGCCTATATTACAAGAAATATCTCTTGATAAAAGGATAGTTTATGCATTAAATAAAATTGGAATTAATAATCTGTTTTCGCATCAAGTTACCTCTATTGAATATATAAAACAAAATAAAGATATAGTTGTTTCTACAAAGACTTCAAGTGGAAAAAGTTTGATATATAATCTTGCAGTAATAGATAAGATTATTGAAAATCCAAGATCCCGAGCGCTTTATATCTTTCCTTTAAAGGCATTAGAACAAAATCAACTAAAAACTTTTAATTCATTTGCGTGTCATATATCTCCCCAAATAAAGGCAGAAATTTATGATGGGGATACAGATCCACACAAAAGAAAAAAAATTAAATCAGAATCATATAATGTAATATTAACTAATCCCGATATGCTACATATAGGAATTTTACCATATCACAGTGTATGGAAAGAATTTTTTGAAAACCTATGTTTTATAGTAATAGATGAAATACATACATATAGGGGGATATTTGGTTCCCATCTTGTCCAAATAATAAGAAGATTGAGAAGGATATGCAACCATTATGGATCTAATCCGCAATTTATTCTTCTATCAGCGACGATTCATAATCCAGAAAACTTTGCCTCAAAACTTATTCAAAAACATGTAACCTTGGTAGAAAACGATGGATCTCCTTCATCAGGCAAACATTTTTTGCTTATAAATCCTGACATAAGCTCAAATTTCTATGCAGCACGCCTTTTTGTGGACTGTATAAGAAAAAATTTTAGAACTATTGTATTTACTCAATCGAGAAGAATAACAGAACTTATACATATTTGGACAATGCAACTTGCTCCTGAATTAAAGAACAAAATCAGTTCATATAGAGCAGGGTTTCTTCCAGAAGAAAGGAGAGAAATAGAAAAAAGACTTTCAACAGGAAAACTTTTAGGAGTTGTATCTACAAGTGCTTTAGAAATGGGGATAGATATCGGCACATTAGATATATGTATACTTGTTGGATATCCTGGCACAATAATAAACACATGGCAAAGAAGTGGCAGGGTGGGAAGGTCGGGTAAAGAGTCTTTAGTAGTATTGATTAGTGGAAAAGATGCTTTAGATCAATATTTTATGAAGCATCCTGAAGAATTATTTGAAAGGCCCTTTGAAGCAGCAATACTTGATCCTGACAATCCACATATCACAAAAGCTCATATTCCTTGTGCAGCATCAGAATTGCCTATAAGTGAAAAAGATTCCATTTATTGGGGAAAAAATATGATGAAAAGTTTAGAGAAACTTGAATTAAATGGTGAACTTGTAAAAGATATAGATCATGGAATTTGGTTGTCAAGACGAAGAAATCCCCAATTTTATGTAAATATAAGATCTGCAGGTGAAGGATTTACTATATTTGACAGAAAGAATGGTCACGCGATAGGCACAATAGATGGTATTAAGGCAGTAAAAGAGTGTCATCCAGGGGCTATATATCTTCATAAAGCAGTTCAATATCAAATCCATAAAATAGATTTTTCTAAAAAAGACATAATAGCCTCTGAAACAGACATGAAATATTTTACACGACCTATAGTAGAAAAGGAAACAGAAATAATAGATGTAGAATCTACAAACAGTATAGCAAATTTTATAGTAAAAATAGGAAAACTAAAGGTAACAGAAAAAGTTGTGGGATATGAAAAAAGAGGCATATCAGCTCAAGAACTTTTAGGAGTATATCCACTTGAACTCCCTCCCAATATATTTGAAACAAAAGGGATGTGGATAGAAATCTCTCATAAGATAAAGGAAAATATAGAATCGAAAAAAATGCATTTTATGGGGGGAATACATGCTATTGAACATGCAATGATAGGAATGTTACCCTTTTTTGCCTTATGTGACAGGAATGATGTGGGCGGAATCTCATATCCATTCCATCCCCAAGTTGGTAAAAGTGCTGTTTTTATATACGATGCATATCCAGGAGGAGTAGGTATATGTAAACATGCATTTGGTATAATAGAAAATTTATTAAACAAAACCTTAGAACTTATAAAAGGATGTGAATGTGAAAATGGATGCCCGTCTTGTATCCATTCTCCAAAATGTGGTTCAGGGAACAAACCCTTAGATAAAAAGGCATCTATAGAAATACTTGATATGCTTATGGGAAACATACCATTATTTTCTATTGATACTAATATTATTCAAAATAATATGTATCATCTACATTCAGAAAAACTTGATCTCGAAGACAAACCAAATTTAGATCATATTAAAATACTTATATTTGACCTTGAAACCCAAAAAACTGCTCAAGAGGTAGGTGGATGGAAAAATCCTCACCTTATGAAAGTATCTATAGCTGTTGCATATGATAGCATAGAAGATAAATTTTATAGTTTTGAGGAAGAAGAACTTTCTCATCTTATACAAATGCTCCAAACTGCAGACCCTATAGTAGGATTTAATATAAAACGATTTGATTACCAAGTACTTGGTGCTTATACAGATATAGAAAAATTAATCAATTTACCAACATTTGATATTCTCGAAGATATACATAAAAGACTAGGTTTTAGACTAAGCCTTGATCATCTTGCCCTTAATACTCTTAACAAGGGAAAAATAGGTAATGGTCTTATGGCAGTAGAATGGTTTAAAAAAGGTGATATAGAAAAACTAAAAAAATATTGCCAACAAGACGTAGTTGTGACAAAAGAACTTTTTTATCATGGTTTAAAAAAGGGCTATTTAGTATATAAACACAAAGGCAGAAGATGTAGGCTTCTTGTAAACTGGAACTTAAAGGAAATGTTAAAAAATGAAGGTGTTTGAATGTAAAATGTGTGGTAATTGTTGTAATGGTGAAAGGATTTTATCCTTAAGTAAAGAAGAAATAAAAAGGATATCTATATTTCTAAAAGTAACAGAAGCAGAGTTAAAAACAAAATACTGTATAAAGATAAAAAATAACTTTGAAATAAGATCAAAAAATAATCATTGTATTTTTTTAGAAAAGAAAAATGGATATAAAATATGTAATATTCATCCTGTAAAACCAGATATATGCAAGCTTTGGCCCTTTCTTCCTGCCATTATATCAGATGAAAATGAGTGGAAGATTGCAATGGATTTTTGCCCCGGTATTAATCCTCATTGTTCTTTTGAAGAATTTGTTAAAGAGGCAAAAAAAAGTGGCTTATTATATAATATCAAATCTTTTAAAAGCAATTGTTGACCTTATATATCCTCCAAAATGCCCTTTATGTAACAGATATTTAAAAGATGAAACCCCATTCTGCTTTCAATGCATCAATAAATTTAAAAAGCTTTTGCCACCATATTGCAGTATATGTGCTATCCCATTTTATGGAAGGGAAAATAATATTCATATATGTGAAGATTGTTTTAGAAAAAAACC
>CAZMNC010000009.1:0-9916 GCA_964567535.1 uncultured Desulfobacterales bacterium
CAGACACTTAGAAGAACTGAAACAAATAATAAATAACGCCTTTACTGCTTTGTCTCAAAGACTCAGCTTTGCAAGAGCATGGGTGAAAAAATTCCTGATAAAAATAACTCCTTATTATGAGAAATTATGCATTTAACTATATAGTTTGGTGTGAAGTCCAAGCCCTTTTTTATAGGTCATAATAGTATCTTTACCACCATATACTACGATTCCATCACATTGTTGTTTTATGATATCTTCAATTTCTTTATCTCCGCCTTTCCAGCTAATAAGAGCAATTGATTTACTGACAATACCTTTTTTATCAATGCTTTTTAGACTCTTTGCAAACAATATTGGAAAGATAGTATCATTGGAAGACATCTTCATTATATTCAACATTTTTAGTGAGTATTCCCTGAATAAGACTATCGATCCCTCCTACAAAGACATTTCCTGCTGAAACATGTGCAACTACACCCAGAGGATTAGCTTTTATGTAGCCCTTAAAATTATGATCAAGTGTCCAATTATCAAGATACTCTGCATTGACAAGATCCGCTTTTATTCTGTTAATAAGATTCCATTTTTTAAGTAGGTCCACCATTGTATCAATTCCAGCATTTACCATCTCCTCACTAAATCGTATTTCTTCTGGAATCTCTTATAATGCCTTTTTTCTATAAAAACAATCTGGATTTGACCATAATTCTGATAGTTCATGCAGTAGGTCAATTATTTCTTTATAAGAAAGATTTTTTACTTCATATTTAAACTCATGAGCCTTATTTCAATCTGTTCAAGTTTGGCACGCATTTTTTCTATCAGTTCCCTTTTTCTATGTTGAGGGATCACTATAGCTTGAGCTGTTTCTGCAATATGACCGAGATCATACCTTTCAAGAGTATAATGACCCACCTCTTGACCTTTTTCGTCAGTTGCAATAACACTTATCAACTTTCCAGCTTTATTAAGTAGTTTTATCTTTTCGGGATAATATAAATCTTCATTAGGGTATGAATAACCATAAACTTTATAAATACATTTTGCTACCTGAGCATATTCATTTTCCCTAATTGTATGAATATCATAATTTTGAGGGGGAGCTAACTCTACCCTATTACTATACCTTTTCAAATCTTCAATAGGGATTATTTCAGTAATATCTTTAATTGGAACTTTAAAATTATTTTTAGTTCTTTTCCTTTTTTTCCGTGGTTAATCCACTTTACACTATCTGCGATCTTTTCAATCAGAAAAAGTCCAAGCTGATCAGTATCAATATTAAAAATATCATGTTTTAATGGGTCATATAGTCTAACATCATCAGGATCAAAAGGTATGCCTCTATCATAAAATGACATAATTAATTCATAATTTTTTAATGTTAATTTAAAAATAATTTCTGCTTATTCATCTGGTTCATAATTTTTACATAATGGCAAATAAAATGTAGTATTATTTATTATAAGATAAATAGTCGATTTATCAATTACCTTTTCCTTATTTTATATTTTAATCTTAATTTTATTTTATAATTTTAAAAATTTGACCTATTAAAATTTATTATTACAATAATACTATAATTTGATGTAAATCAAACATGAAATGGTGCTTTGTATCCGCATATTTATCACCTTTTTTATTAATAAAGCACTTACAAATTCTTTTCATTATCAAACCTTATATTTATAGAGTTTTTTTCCTATGAGTACTCATGAGTTCTTAACCAGAATCCAACTAATATTATAAACATAAAGCCAAATGTGGAATTTAATTCATATGAATATACTGGGAGATATGCCTTTGTACATAGAGGAGAAGATTTTTCTCTTTTATATGTTTTATATATAATTGTAAATTATAGCTGGCTAAAAGGTTTATACTAATACATATGTCTTCTTTTACCATTCTTTATTTGAATCCTCTCCTTTTCTGTTTATTGAACTACTGAGATGAATAGGTGCTTCTCTCTTTATCTGACTCCCACATTCCTACATTTCCTACACAGATTAGTAAATATCTCTATCCCTATATATGATATTCCATAATAAGAAATTATAAGTTATTATATATAATAATTTCATTCAATTATTGATGGAGGAAAAAAATGGAAAAAAAGGAAGTGTATTTTTGTGACATGAGGGCAACTTCTAAAGAGAATATGCTTGATAAGTTAGAAAAATTAATGGAAAAAGCTGGATTTGATGATATACTTTCAAAAAATAAAAAAGCGCTTGTTGCTATAAAACTCCATTTTGGTGAAAAAGGAAATACAGCTTTTATAAGACCTATTTATATAAGAAGAATTGTTGAGCATATTAAAAAAATTGGATGCAAGCCTTTTCTTACTGATGCAAATACCCTTTATGCAGGAACCAGAAGTGATAGTATTTCACATATAACAACTGCAATAGAAAACGGATTTTCATATTCTGTAGTAAATGCTCCTATTATAATAGCTGATGGTTTAAGGGGCGGCGCTTATTATGAAATAAATTTAAATGGAGAACTTATAAAAAAAGCATATATAGCACACGAGATAGTGGATGCAGACATATTTTTGAGTGTAGCACATTTTAAAGGTCATGAGTTATCTGGATTTGGCGGTGCTATAAAAAATACTGGGATGGGATGTGCTTCCAGAAAAGGAAAATTAGAGCAGCACTCTGATCTAAAACCAAAGATAAATAGAAAAAAATGTAAGGCATGTGGAGAATGTGTAAAACATTGTGCTCAACAAGCTATTTATATGGATAAAAAGGCTAAAATTGAGCCTAACAAATGTGTAGGATGCTGTGAATGCATTATTATTTGTCCAAATAGTGCTATTGATGTCCAGTGGGATAAAGATACTGAAAAATTTCAAAGAAAAATGGCAGAATACACAAAAGCTGTCCTTTTAGAAAAAAAAGAAAAGAGTTTTTTTATAAATTTTCTTACTACTATTTCTCCTGCTTGTGATTGCTATGGACATAATGATGCACCTATTGTATCTGATATAGGGATATTAGCATCAAAAGACCCAGTGGCAATTGATCAAGCCTCTGTTGATTTTGTAAATAAACAGCCAGTTGCTCCAGGGAGTTATTTGTCTAAGAAAAAAGAGGCAACAGATAAATTTAGAAGTATATATCCTCAGGTAGACTGGAATATCCAGTTGGAACATGCAGAAAAAATAGGACTGGGTAGCAGGAAATATAAGCTTATTAAGATATAAGCATCCACATACCAAGGACTATAAAGATAATGCCTGACCCTATTTTTAGATAACTAAAGGGTATAAATTTTGCCAAAAATTCTCCAAAACAAACTGCTATTAAACATGATAATACAAGAGCAAGAGCTGATCCTATAAATACAGATATATGAGATTTACTTTTAATGGAAAACGCAAGAGTTGCGATTTGGGTTTTGTCCCCAAGTTCTGCTAAAAATACCATGCCAAAAGTAACAAATAATGTCTTTATATCCATAAGTTACCTTTCTGTGATTTTTTTTATAGAATAATGAGTTACTTCACATAATTTGTACAATTGATCAATTGTGATACACAATGGTGGCATAAGAACTACTATATCTCCAAGGGGTCTTATTATAACTCCATGTTTTCGAGCTTCCAATATTACCTTATATCCAATCCTGTCTTTTACTGGATATGGTTCTTTTTTATCCTTATTTTTTACAAGTTCTATACCCACCATAAAACCACACTGCCTTACATCTCCAACATGCCTGAGTTCATAAAATTCTTTAAGTAAATCTGTTAAGATATTGATTTTATGTTGTAATTTTTGCAATATATTTTCTCTTTCAAAAATATTAAGATTCTCTATTGCCACTGAACATGCCAAAGGATTACCTGTATATGTATGTCCATGAAAAAATGTCTTAAACTCATGATATTCTCCTAAAAACCCTTTATATATATTTTCAGTAGTAATAGTGGCTGCAAGAGGCATATAACCTCCTGTTATACCTTTTCCAAGAATCATAATATCTGGTATTATGCCCTCATGTTCACATGCGAACATTCTACCAGTTTTTCCAAATCCAACTGCTACTTCATCTGCAATCAAAATAATATTATATTTTGTGCAAAGTTCTCTAACTTTCTTTAAATATCCCTTAGGTTGAGTAATTATTCCTGCTGCCCCTTGAACAAGAGGTTCTATAATAAGTGCTGTTACTTCATGGGCATGTTTTTTCATAACCTCTTCCATATGAGAAACACATTCCATATTACATGAAGGATATTCTTTATTAAAAGGACACCTGTAACAATAAGGAGCTTCTACTTTATAAGTATTAAACAACATAGGTCTATAAATTGAATGAAATAAATCTATTCCTCCTACACTAACAGCACCAATAGTATCACCATGGTAAGCATTTTTTAGAGATATAAACCTTTCTTTTCGAGGATTGCCATTTTTTGCCTGCTTTTGATATTGAAATGCCATTTTTAAAGCAACTTCTACTGCGGTTGCTCCATTGTCTGAATAAAAAACTTTGTTTAAACCTTTGGGAGTAATATCAACCAGCCTTTTTGCAAATTCTACAGCAGGAACATTAGAGATGCCTAATAAAGTAGAATGGGCTATTTTGTCTATTTGTCTTTTTAATACAAGATCAAGCTCTTTTTTTCTGTGTCCATGAACATTTGTCCATAAAGATGCAACTCCATCTATATATTCTTTACCATCTATATCCTTTAATATAGCTCCGTAGCCTTCTTCTATTATGATGACATCTTCATTGATATATTCTTTCATTTGGGTAAAAGGATGCCATATATACTCCTTATCATATTTTTTTAATTCTTTGATTTCCATCATTCATTATCCTCCAAGATTAACCCAAGATTTCTTATCATTTCCATATCTTCTTTTATACTTCTTCCTTTTGTTGTAAGATAATTACCTATCATAATACCATTTGCTCCAGCAAAAAATATTTTATATTGTAATTTATTTAATATTTTTTCTCGTCCTCCACATATACCTATGTCTTTATCAGGATTTATTATCCTGAACAATGCTATACTTCGCAATGCATCAGATGATGAGATAAGTGGCATATATTGAAGTTTTGTGCCTGGTATAGGATTTAAGAAGTTTATAGGTATCGAATCTACATTAATATTCCTTAAAGTAAAAGCCAACTCTAACCTATGAGTCCAAGTTTCTCCTAATCCAATTATACCTCCACTACATAATTTAAGACCCACTTTTTTTACCATATATAGAGTTTCTATATCTTCGTCATAACTATGAGTGGTGCATATATTTTGAAAAAAACTTCTGGCAGTCTCCAGATTGTGATGATATCGGTCAAGTCCGGAATCTTTAAGGATCTTAGCCATATTTTCATCCAGCATTCCCAATGATGCACATACCTTTATTCCAATTTTTTCATTTATAGATTTTATTATATCTGCTATTAAGTCTACTTCTCTCATTTTTAATTTATATCCACTAGTTACAATAGAAAATCTTGTTGCACCATTTCTTTTCATCTCATCTGCTTTGGCCAAAATCTTATCTTTTGACAAAAGAGGATATATATTAATATTTGTATTATTATGCGAAGATTGAGCACAAAATGCACAATTTTCAGAACAGGCACCTGATTTTGCATTTATTATTGCGCATGTAAAAATAATATTTTTTTTATGCTTTTGTCGCAAAAAATTTGCCATTGAGATGAGTACATCTATATCTTCTTTTATAAGCAATCTTGCTTTTTCTAAAGATATAGGATAATCAATTATCATCTTTTAAATACCGGCGGTTATTTGCGGAAGATTTTACATATGTAGATTAGAATTGTCGAGGTAAATTGTTAATGTTTTTTATGTTTATTTTATATGGACTTATCAATAGCGCTATAATACTTCTTCAATCCATAGGATTTGCTATAACATTCAGCGTATCCGGTATTGCAAATTTTTCATATGGTTCATTTTATATTTTATCTGGAATTATTACATGGCTACTCATAAGTCATGGAACTCCATTAATTATATCTATTTTTATATCATTTATAGTGTGTTCTATTTTGGGTTTCATAATATATTGGGTAGTAATCTATTGGGTAAGAGGAATAACTTTGTCTGAAGTTATTATAACTTTTGCTCTTGGTGTAGCAATAATAGAATTTTTAAAATGGAAGGGTTTTGTCACATATGAATTTACAATACCTTGTATTATAAAAAAAAGTATAATATTATTTGGAGTTCCTATAAATTTTCAAAGAATAATTATATTAATCGCTACTTTTTTTCTGGTTTTGTTTTTACACATATTTTCACATTTTACGAAAATAGGCCTTGCTTTAAGAGGTGTAGCTCAAAATGAAGAAACAGCTCTTTCACTTGGTATAAATACTGAGCTTATGTCTTCTGTTTCAGTGATGCTGGGGACCGGACTATCTGCTATTGCAGCAAATTTTATACTCCCATTGGGACTAATTTCTTTGAAAACAGGCTATGATGTACTTCTTATTTGCATTGCTGTAACTGTAGTTGGTGGTTTAGGAAGTACTATAGGACTTATAATTGCAAGTATTATATTAGGATATATTCAGACGGCGACTAACTTTTTTCTTTCATCAAAATGGACAATGGTAGTATATCTTTTTTCGATTATTTTAGTTCTTATAATAAAACCATCTGGAATATTTGGAAAATTTAAAGATATAGAGGAAAGGGTTTAGTTGAAAATAGATTATAGAAGGGAAAGAATAGATAGGGGGATAAAAGTAAGATGTGAAGATATATATGCATTGCTTTCTATAAAAGAGGTATCTTACCTTCTCGCTCCAAGGATTCTACCTATTACATTGATGCTGATATTTCCTCTTTTCCATAACATAATAGGAGATTATTGGGAAAAAACGTTTTTTTTCACGTGTCTTATGGCAATAATGAGCATGAGTTGGGAATTGCTTTCATATATTGGTCTTATATCGCTTGGACATGCCATGTTTTTTGGAATAGGAGCCTATGTTTCTGCTATTTTTAACGTAATACTTAAATGTCCTATTTATATTTCAATAATATCTGGATCAATAATAGGAGGATTTTTTTGCACATTATTCCTTATTCCTGCCTCTAAGCTTAAAGGGATATATTTCGTCATGATAACATTATGTATGCCTATTTTTTTATCCAGGATAATTGAGGCTACTAATATAGTAGGAGGAACAAGTGGGATAAGTGGAATGGAATCTATAGGAAACTATTACTTAAAGATGTATGTTCCAATATTATTCCTTATAGTATGTATTTTTAGTCTTAGAAGGTTTATGGCTTCTGACTATGGTCTTATAGTTAAAGGAATAAAAGATAATGAACTTTGTATTATGTCCTCTGCAATAAACACCGGCTTATTTAAATTCATAATAATTTTTATTTCATCAATTATCGGGTGTTTTTCCGGAGCATTTATGGCTCATTATTACAGATTTGCAGGAATATCTGCTTTTTCACTGGACTATTCCATAATTCCTCTAACATGTTCTGTATTTGGTGGATATGATTCTTTTGTAGGTTCTGTTCTTGCAGCTTTTATAATAGTTCCTATATTAGAATATTTAAGATGTTTTGGAACATTAAGGATAGTAATTTATTCTGTAATGCTTATGATTTTTTTATCAATACTACCAGAAGGACTATTTCATTATATAAAAAGAAAATATCACCAATTTGAAAGATGGAAAAAGATATAATTTTACATATAACCAATATATCTAAAAATTTTGGTGGAGTAAAAGCTCTTAATAGTATAAATTTATATATAAAAAAAGGTGAGCTTTTAGGTATAATAGGGCCTAATGGTTCAGGGAAAACTACTTTAATAAATATAATAACAGGTTTTATAAAACCTGATAAGGGAAAAATATTATTTTATAAAAAAGATATAACTTTCATGAAACCTTATAAAAGAGCTGAAATAGGAATAGTAAGGTCATTTCAGTATATAAGACCTTTTTATAATATTCCAGCATATAAAAATGTGGTTATTCCCCTTTGTTCGAAACGGATAAAGAGAATAAAATGGGGAAAATATGGTAGAAGAGATGAAGTTGCTTTAGACCTTTTAGAAGAGATGGGTTTTGAAAGAGACTCACGTATCCCTTATAAAGAAACCTCAAGCCTTCCACAGGGTTATCTAAAACGTTTGGAACTCGCGAGGTGTATCGCTCTTCAACCTGAACTGCTCATACTTGATGAAATATTATCTGGTATGTCTAAACCAGAAGTAGCTTCTACACTTCCTATTATAGAAAAATTAAATAAAAACGGACTTACTGTAATAATGGTAGAGCATAGGATAAAAGAACTTTTTCAAATTACAAATAGGATTATAGTTTTAAATTTTGGGGAAAAAATAGCTGATGCCTCACCTAATGAAATAGTAAAAAGGGAAGATTTAAAACAAATATATATTGGAAGTATCTAAAATCAATTAAAAAGGAGGGATAATTATGAAAAGATTATTTCAAATTTTTATTATTTCAGTTTTGTTAATAGGCATTGGGAGTTCTTCTTATGCATCAGCACTGATTACAAGGGGAAATTTTCATGTTATTCCAATGAATAAATGGTGGGAATTACCTTCTATTGCATCAAAACTTAATCTCATGGACAAAGAAAAAGATAGCCTTAATAATTTATTATTAAAAACAAGATTAAAGCTTATAGATTTGAATGCAGAAATAAAAAAAGGAAAGTCTAGGTTGGAAAATATGCTTGAACAAAAAAAATTGGATGAAAGTGCTTTGATGAAAGAATTAGAAAATTTCCAGAAAGCGCGGTTGGAATTTTTTAAAGTAAAATTTCAATATATATTAGGTGTTAGAAAAATACTTGGTTTTAAAAGATTTGAAACACTAAAGGAGGCATTAATAAAGTTTAGAATAAAAAATAGGATCTTTAAATCAAAAAAGAAATTAGGACACCACAGACATCAAGGAAAATGGATAAAGTAATACTTGAGGCAAAAAACATAATAGTTTTTTTCGAAAATGCTATTGCAGTAAATGATATAAGTATAGAGATAACAGAAGGAGAAATCGTGGGACTTTTTGGCCCAAACTCTTCAGGAAAGAGCACGATTCTAAATGTTATATCTGGATTAATCTTATATAAAAAGAAAAAGGAAGATAGAAAAGGGGGAGAGAGAATTACTATAAAAGGAAATGTGTTCTTAAATGGAAATGATATTACATGGCTTTGGCCTTATAATAGAGCCAGACTGGGCATCACTATAAGTAGAGAAAGACGGCCTGTTTTTCTTGAGAGCAGTGTTGAGGAGAATCTTAAAATAGCAGGATATATGTTAAAGAAAAAGGAATTTTTAAATAGGATAGAAATGATATATTCTATTTTTCCTCATCTAAGGTTAATAAGAAATAGAAAAGCAGGTCTTCTAAGCGGAGGAGAACAGCAAATGCTTTCTATATCTATGGCACTTATACCAAATCCAAAAATCATCTTATTAGATGAACCTCTTTTTGGGCTCTCCCCTGCTCTTTATAATGAACTTATAACTGCTATGAGTAGGATAAAAGCCTATGGCACAGGTATACTAATAGCAGAACAATTTGCAATGCCTATATTACCATTAATAAATAGAGGCTATGTTATCGAAAATGGCTCACTTGTTTTTCAAGGCACCCAAAAAGATCTTACAGCCAATGATAATATATATTCTGCTTATTTAGTTTAAGAATTTAGGTATTTCTTTTGTTATATTCATGAATATCCAATATACAGGTATGTGAAAAGGAGACTTATACCCTATAGCTGAATGAGGGTAGCTACTGTTGTAAAACTGGATAAATTCCTTTATCTTTGTCTTTGCCTCCTGCAAGCTATCAAATTCATGGGCACAGACAACTTCTTCCTTAATAGTTCTTATCATCCTTTTAG
>CAZMNC010000010.1:0-3999 GCA_964567535.1 uncultured Desulfobacterales bacterium
AATAGGTTTAAGAACAGCCATTACCCTTTGTGCTCTTTTATTAAGATCGTCTCTTATGCAATGTTCTAATAGAGCTATATCTACTATACTATTCCTTTTTGCAACACCTATTCTCTCACAAAAATCTCTTATTGATTCAGGAGTATAACCACGCCTTCTCATTCCAGCAAGAGTAGGCATTCTTGGATCATCCCATCCGTCCACTATACCAGTTTTTACAAGTTCAGATAGCATTCTTTTGCTCATTACAGTATAACTTAAATTTAGACGCGCAAATTCTATCTGCTGAGGATGATATACACCTAACTCATCTAAAAACCAATCATACAACGGTCTATGATCTTCAAATTCTAATGTACAAAGAGAATGAGTAATTCTTTCTATTGAATCTGAAAGACAATGGGCAAAATCATATGTAGGATATATACACCATTTTGTGCCTGTTCTGGGATGAGGAGTATATTTTATCCTATATATTACAGGATCTCTCATATTAAGATTAGGAGATGCCATATCAATCTTAGCTCTAAGAGTCTTCTCTCCCTCTTTAAATTTACCATTTTTCATTTTTATAAAAAGATCTAAATTTTCTTCTACACTTCTGTTCCTATAAGGGCTTTCCTTACCTGGTTTAGTTGGAGTGCCTCTATATTCTCGTATCTGTTCAGGACTCAAATCACATACATAGGCCTTTCCCACTTTTATAAGCTGAATAGCATATTCATACAACTGTTCAAAATAATCTGATGCATAAAACAGCCTATTTCCCCAATCAAAACCAAGCCACTTTATATCCTTTTTTATTGCTTCAACATACGAAACGTCCTCTGTTTCTGGATTTGTATCATCAAATCGCAGATTACATAATCCTCCATATTCTTCTGCAATTCCAAAATTTAGACATATTGATTTAGCATGCCCTATATGCAAGTATCCATTGGGTTCAGGAGGAAATCTGGTATGCACCCTACCTTGGTATTTATTAGTTTTTAAATCATCCTCTATTATTTCTTTGATAAAATTGGGAGGCACTCTCACTAATGGCTTTTTCTTTTTCATATCTTCTACATTCCTTTATAAATTTTTTTATTTTATTTAAATCTTTTTTAAAACGAACAGGTTTTCCTTCATTATCAACAGCATTTGTTCCTGTACATGAATCAACTCCATGAGGTCCTACAAAGACAAGAGCATCATAAACATTATATGGAGTAAGTCCTCCCCCTAAAATAACAGGTTTTAAACTATTTATTGTGATCTCCCTTGCTAACTCCCAATTACACGTCTTTCCTGTTATACCAATATATCCAGCCACAGGAGCATCTTTGATATAAGTGTCAACAAGAAATATATCCGTACATAAAGAAAATTTAAGGAGATATTCTTCTAAAGAAAAAGATACAGAAATATTTTTTGGAGGGATTGGAATAGTTCTCATTATCCTAATTTCAGGAATTTTCTCTTTTAAAATCATTTGCCTTTGCACATGATTTTCAGTATCTATTGTTATGTCATCACATAAATGCAATATATCAGGCTTATAATAATCTATAGCTCTTAAAATAAGATCAATATCATTAAATAGAAATATTAAAGAGCTTTTCTTTCCTGAATCCTTGCATATACAAACTACATCTTTTATTTCATCAGATTTCCAATCTCTTTTATCAACTATCACACTTCCAATGTGATCCAAATCTAACTTTACAAGAAGCTCTGCCTCATTTGGATCCTGTATTTCATATATTTGTATGATTATTCTACTCATGAGTTATATATAAATTCGTTTTTTGCATGTTCCAATATCGGAAGAGATGTATCTTTAGGAGATATTAAAGGGTTTTCAATAGGCCATCTTATATTTATATCTGGATCATTCCATAAAATTCCTGCTTCATATTTTGGGTCATATTCATCAGTAATTTTATATAAAACCTCTGCTACTTCACTTAAAACACAAAAACCATGAGCAAAACCAACAGGTATATATAACATTCTTTTGTTATCAGAAGAAAGTACAACTCCTATCCACTTTTTATATGTAGGAGAACCTTTTCTTATATCCACAGCAACATCAAAAATTTCACCTACCACTGCTCTTACAAGCTTTCCTTGAGCCTTTGGGGGATTTTGATAATGAAGCCCTCTTATAACACCTTTTTTTGAAAAGGAATGGTTATCTTGAACAAAATTTATGTTTATACCGTGAGACGCAAACTCTGATTGCTTATAGGTTTCCATAAAAAAACCGCGATCATCATTAAACACTACAGGCTCAATAAGAATTAATTCTGGTATATCAAGCCTTTTAAATTTAAAAGGCATCCCATTCTCCTTTATCTAATATTTTTTTTGCATCTTCTATATCTCTACTAATTTGTTTAGCCAAATCCTCAGGATTATCAAATTTTTTCTCATCCCTAAGCCTTTTAATAAATTCTACCCTTATCTCCTTACCCAACAAATCACCATTAAAGCCTATTATATGTGTCTCAACAGAAAACGCTCCATTTCCAAAAGTTGGATTATGGCCTATATTTGCTACGCCATTATATACATTATTATCTATAATCACTTTTACTGCATAAACCCCTATTTTAGGAGTAAGTTCATCTATAAGCTTTAAATTTGCTGTAGGAAAACCCAAAAGTCTCGCGCCTCTATTCTTACCTTTTACCACTGTTCCACACACCTGATAATTACGACCCAAAAGTATCTTGGCTTGCTCAAGATTTCCTTCCTGCACTAAGTTTCTTATCCTTGTACTGGACACTATAATTCCATTTATAGATACAGGTCCTACCACAATAACATTAAATCCAAATCTATTACCCATTTTTTTAAGAAAATCTATATTCCCATATCTATTTCTTCCAAATGTATAATCATAACCTACTATAATATACTTTACCCCTATTTTTTTTACTAATATGTGGCTTACAAAATCTTCTGCCGATATAGTGGCAAATTCTTTTGTAAACGGCAAACATAGTATAATATCTATGCCTGCTTGTTTAATTAATCTCAACTTTTGCTGAATAGGAGTAATAAGAGGAGGTCCATTACCATTACTTAATACTTTTATAGGATGAGGATCAAAAGTCATAACAATTGAATTGCCATTTATATCACTGGCTATCTCTTGAACCTTAGAGAATAATGCAAGATGACCTTTATGAACTCCATCAAAATTGCCAATTGTAAGCACAGGATTTTCTAATGGCTTTTTAAGCTCAGATAAATCTTTAATTATACTCATCTTGCTTAAATTGCAACTTCCTTGACAAGAATTTTAGTTTAATATAATTTTTTATTGCAAAATATCAACAAATTTTTGCCGAAGTGGCGGAATTGGCAGACGCGCTAGATTCAGGATCTAGTGGGGAAAACCCCGTGCGGGTTCAAATCCCGCCTTCGGCATTAAAATAAAAAAAGGGGGCAGTAGTTCACTGACCTCCTTAATTTTTTTTGTTATGAGAATAATATTTTTTGCTGGAAAAGGTGGGGTTGGAAAAACAAGCATATCTGCTGCTACAGGGATAAAAGCGTCTGAAATGGGGTATAAAACTATTATTATGTCATTAGATGTTGCTCATAGCCTTTCAGACATATTTGATCTGGACAAAGATTTGATGGATATAAATAAAGGCAAACCTGTAAAAATAAATAATAATTTATGGATTCAGGAACTGGACATTCATGAAGAAATACAAAGAAATTGGGGTGAAATATATAGATATATCACGACCTTGCTAAACACTACAGGAATGGATGAAATATTAGCTGAAGAGCTGGCAATATTACCAGGAATGGAAGAAGTAAGCCTTTTACTTTATATAAATAGTTATGTAAAAAACAAGAAATATGATGTTATAATCCTCGACTGTGCTCCTACTGGAGAATCTATAAGATTTATAAGCATACCTACAACTCTTGAATGGTATATGAAAAAGATATTTAAGATAGAAAGGAAGATAGCAAAATACATAAGACCTGTAG
>CAZMNC010000011.1:0-4228 GCA_964567535.1 uncultured Desulfobacterales bacterium
TCATCTGCTCATATGCATCTCTTATAAAAACATAATAATCTATAGCCTGCTTTTTCATAGCCTCATATTCTCCTATGTGTAAAGATGTATAATTGATTTTTTCAAATGCACGCGCTGCTAATAAAATCCACCAATCCAACAAATAAGTAGCAGGCTGAGTAAATATATCCCCTGCTTTTCCTATTGTATCTCTTAAGTTAGACGGTCCTATAAAAGGCCATACTATGTAAAATACGCTTCCCATATGATAATATCCAAGCGTCTGCCCAAAATCTTCATTATAAGGTTCTAAATGGAACCATTTACTTGCTGGATCGGTAAAACCTGCAAATCCTATAGTGCTATTTATAACAAATCTGGCAGTTTCTATACCTGCTCTTTTAAATTTTAGCTGTAACAGATTGTTTACAAAACGAATGGGAAATTCTAAATTCTTGAAGCATCTATCTATGCTTAATCTTATAGTTTCAGGCACTACTTTTCCATATCCTTTTGCTACAGGTTTTAATGCATAAAAATATGCTTTATCGTTAAAAGTAGTTATAGCCCTATTATAAGGTTCTAAAGGATCTGCCACTATTACCTTTTCAGGTGGTCCAAATTCTTCTTCTAACGAAGATTCTTCTTTTTTTGTCCCTGCGTACAAGTTAGAGATACCAATAATGAAGAATACAAGCACAAAAAAGACCAATCTTTTTTTTCTCATGAGCTTATACCTCCTTTTATAAAACAACGCTTGTTTCCAAATATAAAATAGAGAATATATCTATGTCAACAAATCAATGCATCATTAGATATGCAAATATCTTTGCATCTTCAATAATATTTGAAATAAGACAATATTCATCTGGTTTGTGCGCAGTATCTGAAACTGTAGACCATACAACCGCAGGAAAACCTTTTTTTCTGAAAAATGCAGCAACTGTTCCTCCACCTATACCTTTAGGGACAGCCTTTTTACCTTTTATTTTCTCTATTGCTTTTGAAAGAGCTTTTACTACTGGTGAATTTATTGGAGTAGGTTCAGGTGCTTCTAACCAATATACAGGTTCAATTTCTGTTTTTATAGATAATTCATTATCGACTTTATTGGCAATATTTTTTATTTGATTGAAAACATTATTTAATTTGTAAAATGGAATAATTCTACAGTCCATATAAAATATGCTTTTTCCTGGAATAGTATTTATATTTTTAACATTTTCTTCTATCTTAGTAGGCTCAAAAGTAGAATATGAAGGCTCAAATAAATTATCTTGCAAGAAAAATTCTTTTTTCAGTATCTCTACTAATTGTGTAATTAATTTAGCAGAGGCGTAAAGACTATTTTTTCCTCTATCAGGTGTACTTGCATGACATTGCATACCATGTACAATAAATTTCAACCAAAGCATAGATTTTTCCGCCACTTCGATCATGGTTCCATCCTCATTACCACCATCAGGAACTATTATTAAATCTTCTTTTTTGAATATATCATTGTGATTTTCCAGAATATACTTTAATCCATATTCACTTCCTGTTTCTTCATCTGCAACAAATACAAGACCTGTTGGATTTTTTAACATATCTTTATCTGTTTCCATAATAGACTTTATAGCAATGTAAAAGCTTACAAATGCATGTTGATTGTCTTCTACACCTCTTCCTATAATCTTATTTCCTTCAACCTTTACTTTATAAGGGTCACTACTCCATAATGAAAGGTCTCCTGGAGGTACAATATCTGAGTGAGTAAGTATCCATATTATAGGTTTGTCTTTGGCTTTTTGCCATTTTGCTATAAGATTAGGTCTATATCCTATGCTTACTCTTTTATCAGGAACCAAAATTTCTTTGATCATATCAGGATCGAGTTTTTCTATTATGCTTTTTACATATATAGTTTTGTTATATTCTCCATCTCCACCATTTTCTGGCCCAATAGCGATACGAGATGTAAGTTCCCTTTGGAGTTTAATAATTAACTTTCTTGACTGATCTATCTTTTCAAAGATCTTTTTCATTTAGATAAAGCTCCTTTATTTATTATGCTTGCCGCATACGCAGCTCCAAAACCATTATCTATATTAACTACAGTTACACCAGGAGCACATGAGTTAAGCATAGATAAAAGAGAAGCTATGCCTGAAAATGAGGCTCCATATCCTACACTCGTAGGAACTGCAATTATTGGTTTTTCTACAAGACCTGCTATTACACTTGGCAATGCACCTTCCATTCCAGCTACTACTATTAAAACAGATGCTTCTCGAATCTTATCCACATGTGCTAATATCCTGTGGAGACCTGCTATTCCTACATCATATATTTTATCAACTCTATTTCCTAAAAATTTAGCAGTTATAAAAGCTTCTTCTGCTATAGGGATATCAGAAGTCCCAGCACTTATTACAAGAATAAGCCCTTTTGCTATAATTTCTATAGGTCTTTTTGTTATTGTAAGAATCATTGCTTTTTTATAATATTTTGCCTCAGGATATCTTTTTTTTATAAATTCTGCTTTGTAAGAAGATAATTTTGTGATGAGTATATTATCACCTTTTTCGTTCATTTCTTGTATAATATTTAAAATATCATTAACTTCTTTTCCCTTTCCAAAAATTATTTCTGGCACACCTTTTCTTATGTTTCTATGATGATCAATACAAGCAATCCCTATATCTTTAAAAGGCAAATCCTGTAGTTGGTTTATACAAGTTTCTACAGATATTCTTCCATCTTTTAAATCTAAAAGTATCGATTTTATATATTCTTTATCCATTTATCCTCTCAATTTTTTGGCTATTTCTGCTACTCGTTGGCCCAATTTTTCAGCGTTTTCTTCTGCTTCTTTATCAGGGGCTCCAACACAAGCCACTCCATAGTGACCAGATGCAGACAAGGGATCTCCCACAATTATCATTCCATATATCAGTAAACATTGAATTATAGACATCATAGTAGTTTCTTTTCCTCCTGTATGATGTCCAGAAGTAGCAAATACTGCTCCTACCTTTCCTTCCATTTGTTTTCTTATTACAACAAATTCATCAAATATTCTTTTTAGCTCTGCAGCCATAACACCAAAATATACAGGAGAACCTGCTATTATTCCATCAGATTTAATAAAATCGTCTTTTGTAACTTCATTTGTGTTTTTCAAAATAGCATTTACATCTTTTATTTTATTCACTCCTTTGGCTATAGACTCGGCTAATTTTTTTGTATTACCTCCCTTTGAATAGTAAAGTACAAGAATTTGCATTTTTATCCCTCCTTATGTTTTTATTATAATATCTTATTATGTTTTTTCTTTTTCATCAAATATATTTGAATAAATAAACATTTATAATGAATACTCATATCAATTAATCAATTTAATTGCTAACCTTATTCTATTTATTCCTTAATTATATGTTTGAATCTACTCTAAAAAATAATAAAATTTTTTGCAATATGAAATTTTTCATATAAAATATTTATATGCGAATTAAATATGCATAAATTGGCTATTGCACAAGAAACTGTAAAAATTGTTCAGGAATATGCTCAAAGAGAAAGAGTAAAGAAGGTTGTATGTGTATACCTCTGTATAGGAAAATTAAGTGGGATACTACCTGAGGCTCTTGATTTTTGCCTCTCTATATGTAAAACAGGAACATCTCTTGAGTCTGTAGATTTTAAAATAGAATGTGTTCCTGCGATTGCTAAGTGTAAAGATTGTTTTACCTATTTTGATATTACAATGCATGATTTTAGTTGTCCCTGCTGTAATCATTCTAATTGGGAGATAATATCTGGAAAGGAACTTTCCATAAAATACATAGAGGTAATATGAAAATGTGTGAAACATGTGGATGTGGTAATATGACCAGAAAGATAGAAATAAAGGAAAATTTATTAAATAGAAATAAATGTATAGCAGAAATAAATATAGTACAATTTCATCATTATGGAATTTTGGTTGTCAACATGCTCAGTTCTCCTGGCTCAGGTAAGACTACAATTCTCGAAAAGACTATAATGGAGCTGAAAAATAGTTTTAACATAGGAATGATAGAAGGAGATTAACATACAAATAGGGATTCAATAAGGATAGCCAAACTATAGTTAAATGCATAATTTCTCATAATAAGGAGTTATTTTTATCAGGAATTTTTTCACCCATGCTCTTGCAAAGCTGAGTCTTTGAGACAAAGCAGTAAAGGCGTTATTTATTATTTGTTTCAGTTCTTCTAAGTGTCTG
>CAZMNC010000012.1:0-8293 GCA_964567535.1 uncultured Desulfobacterales bacterium
GATGCTAAAGCTTATAGAAGAGGCAAATCCTTTTTATGCTAAGCAGTATTATATTTCGTTTTTGAAGTATCCGAAGAAGGTAAGGAGATCTTTGTATTCCAGTACTCTTGCTGAAAGTATAAACAAAAGGTGGCAAAATATGTGTATACCAAGTGCCAATATCAGAAGCTGTTCAAAAAATTCCAAAGGAAACCATTTTGAAAGAAAGAAACTATTTTTTTAAAGCAAGCCTCAGAGCTCATTCTGAGATACCTTTATTATGATTCTGTTTTTGTTTCAGATACTCAGAATTTTTTCATATATGAATAGTGTCATTATATATTAGTATATAATATTTACAAATTTTTAGATTTTGTAGTAAAATTTAAATAACTATGGATATTATAGAAAATAACCATAATCAAGAGAGTAAAAAATTAATTGCCGAAAAGATTCTTGCGCGTCAACCTATATTAGATAAACATCAGAGAACAGTAGGATATGAATTACTCTTTCGTTCTTCTCAAAACAAAAATATGTTTGATCCTTCTATTGATGGAGAAATTGCAACTTTAACTGTTATAAATTCTTTAATATCTGTAGGTTTGCATAACGTGGTAGGTTCTAATAAGGCTTTTATAAATTTCAGCACAGAATTATTATTGGATCAATATTATAAACTTTTACCAAAAGAAGTGATTATAATTGAGATACTTGAAAATATTCAAATTAGCGACAAATTAGTTAAAGTATGTAAGGATGCGAAATTAGAAGGCTTTACAATAGCATTAGATGATTTCTTCTTTAAAGAAAGAATTGAAGAGCTTATAAAATTAACGGATATTATAAAAATAGACTTTATGGAAACTTCTACAGAAGATATTAAAAAATATGCAAAGGATTTTAAAAGCAAAGGGAAATTATTGTTAGCTGAAAAGATAGAAACTATGGCAGAATTCTATGATGCATTGAATATGGGATTTGATTATTTTCAAGGATTTTTTTTTAGTAGACCTCAAATTGTTTCAGGACACGATATTCCAGCTTATAAAATCAGACTGGTGAAGCTTATGAAAGAGATACAAATGGGGGCAGATATAGAAAAAATGAGTGATATTATTAGTCAAGATATAGCCCTTTCTTGGAAATTATTGAAATTTATAAATTCTGCTTTTTTTGGATTTAGATCGCCTATATCTACAGTAAAAAGGGCGGCATATATGTTGGGCGAAAATGAGCTTAGACGATGGATAAATTTAATAATTATATCTGAAATAGGAATTGATAGTCCTTTGGAATTAATAGTTCAATCTACTGTAAGAGCTAAGTTTGCAGAATATATTGGAAAAGATTTAGGAGGAGAAGAATTAGCTTTAAAGGCATTTACTGTTGGAATGTTTTCTTTAATAGATATTATACTTCAAAAACCTATGCAAGAAATTCTTGAGCAAATTCCTCTTGATGAGGAAATAAAAAAAGGTATTTTAACAGAAGATACATTGCTTGGAAATATAATGCAAATTATTATAAATCGAGAAATATTGAATTTTAATGAAGTCCGTAAGCTTTTAAATAAAATAAATTACTCCTTTCATGCCTTACAAGAGGCTTATATAAATGCTCTTATATGGAGTAACAAATTTTTATCGTCTATATAAGTATAAGAATTAATTAATAATTAAAATGTTTTTATCTATATTTTTTCTAAAAAGTCCAACAATGCTGTATTAAACCTATTGGGTTGTTCTAAATTAGAAAGATGAGCAGCAGATGGAATTATGACAAGATCAGATCCATTTATTCTTTTATGCATCTCTTTTGAAATTTCAACAGGAGTTCCCATGTCTTGCTCTCCAACCATTATAAGAGTAGGAATTTTTATTCTAGAAAGTCTATCTAAATAGTTCAGCTTTCTGATGGCCTCTGCACATCCTACAAAACCCTTTACAGGTGTAGAAAGAAATAATTTTTTTATAAGTTCTACAATAGGGGGATTCTTTTTTAGAAAAGGACCGGTAAACCATCTTTCTAAAGTAGGCTGTAAAAGAGGCTTCATACCTTCAGTTAAGGCTGTATTGATTCTTTGTTGCCATATCGGTTGATCTTCATCATTTACCTTAGCAGCAGTATCACATAAAATTAAAGATTTGAGTCTTTCAGGATAATTAAGTGCGACTGCTTGACCAATCATTCCACCCATAGATAAACCAACCCAGTTAACTTTATCTATACCAAGAGCATCAAGCAATCCTATAACATCCTCTGCTAAAGCTTCTAAAGTATAGGGAGGCTCAGGGACATCACTATTACCATGTCCTCTTGTATCAAAGCATAATATTTTATACTTATCTCTTAATGTCTTTATCTGTGGATCCCACATAAGGATGCTTGTGCCCAGTGAATGACTAAATAATATTACCTCTCCTTCTTCTCTACCGTATATTTCATAGTTTAAGTGGATGCCATTTTTTATTTCTGTTCTCATAATTGCACCTCCATATTTAGTAAGTTTAAAGATTTAATATAATTAGAATTATGGATTATAAATTATAAATTTATATTATCCAAAAATGCAAATTTATCGTTCTCTATATAATAAAAATCTCTAATGTTGTTTACAACACCAATAACTTCTATACCTGAAAACATTTTAATTGCTTGCATATTTTCTTTTATCATTGATGATGGGGTATTATCGTTATTTACCAATATAATAGCCAGAGGCTTCATATTTCTATTGATCAAAGCCTCTAAGGATAAAAGGGTGTGATTAATGGTCCCAAGGCCAGCCTTTGCTATAAGTATAGGAGTTGCTTCAAATATCCTTATAGTATCTATTATTAGAATATTATCTGTAACAGGAACTAAAAGCCCCCCCGAGCCTTCAATTACAATATGACTATGATCTATAGCTTGTTTTTTTATTATATCTTTTATAAATTTTATATCTATTTTTTTTCTATCATCAATTGCAGAAAAATAAGGGGCTTTTGGATTTTTAAAACAATAGCCAACTGATAAAGAAGGATCTTTTCCCATAAGTTTTGGAACATAAGTGTATATAAATCTGGCATCGCTATCTATATCTATAGGTGAAGAACACCCTGTCTGGAAGGGCTTAAGATAAAAGGGGTTAAATCCTTTAGAAAATAGATATTGCATAATTAATAATGAAACTACTGTTTTCCCAATACCAGTATCTGTTCCCACAACATACAGTAATTTACTCAATCCAAATTCTCCTTATATTATCTATAAGATATTCTATATCCTCTTTTTTATGCATAGCTGTAAGACTAATTCTTAATATCGCCTTTCCTAAAGGCACAGTAGGATATCTAATTGCAGGCAAAAATATTCCCCTTTCCATCAATGCTTGGGATATCCTTGAACTCCTTTTTTCATCACCTATTTGTATACAAATAATATGAGCATTGCCTGTTATAGAAAATCCCTCTCTTTTTAATCTTTCTATGGCCATGTTTGAAATATCTAATAGTCTATTTCTTTCTTCATCAGAATCAGACACTACAGATAAAATCTTTATGGAAGCTGCTGCATGAGCTACAGGTATTGCTGTGGAATATATAAGCGGAGAAGAAAAATTAAACATATATTCTTTTAAATCTTTTGTGGTAAGTACAAAAGCACCGAAAAATCCAAAGGCCTTTCCAAAAGTGCCTATTGCTATATCTGCTACTCCATAGGAAATTCCTCTACCCTTTTCACCAAGAACACCAAAAGCATGCGCCTCATCAACAATACAAAAAAAACTATGTTGTTTTTTTAATTCCTTAATTTGTTTTATAGGTAATAAGTCCCCATCCATACTAAAAAGCGATTCTGTAATAATAGAGACTCTATTATTATTTAGGTTCGATAATCTCCTTTTTAAATGAGAAATAGAATTATGGTTAAATCCCATATATCGGGCACCACTTAAAATAATTCCTTTTATAATACTTGAATGAATATGTTTATCAAACAAAACAATGTCATCTTCTTGAAACAAAGCAGATATAACAGCAAGATTTGCTTGATACCCACTTGGGAAAAATATAGCATCCTCATAGCCGAAATAATCAGCATATATTTTTTCGGCATCATTTATTAATGAATAATTTCCAGATATAAGCCTTGAAGAAGATGATGAAGTGCCAAATTTAAAAAAGCTATCAGCTACAATCTGATTTATTTTATTAGATGAAGCAATCCCTAAATAGTCATTGGAAGCAAAATTTATACATTTTTTTTTGTTAATAAATACATACTTTCCATTTCTTATATCTATTTTATAAGGATTTCTATATATGCCGCCTTTCTTATAAAGATATAATTTCTTGCTTATTTTATTATTTAGCATCGTTTAAAATTATAACTTTATATATATATCTGATATAGAAAACCTTTCTGGTGGATCAGGGATTTCAGCAGGAAAACCTAATGTTATGAAACATCTTATGTCTATATTTTTAATATTAAAAATCTCATTAATGTTTTCTATAAACATAAAAGGAGTTGTAAGAATACATGTTCCAAGTCCTAATTCTTCCGCCTTTAAAATGAAATTAGAGATAGAGAGCCCTATAGATATATCAATGCTGTGATTATGATCATACTTGTGATATAGTCCGAGGCTTTTTAAATTTTTATAAAAACCATTTTTTATGGTAGTTACTCCAACAGCAAAAATTATTGGAGCATCAAATATAAATTTGCAATATCTTTGATAATATATTTCTATCCATCTTTTGATTTTTTTTGACATACTTAACTTTTTGCATTTATCAATTAAGAGCTCTTTACCTTTCTGTATATGGAAATATAGTTGTTTCCTCATGGCTTCAGTTTCTATCTTAATATATCTAACAGGTTGCATGTTAGAAGGAGAAGGTGCCCATAGAGCACATTTTAAAATTTGCTCTATCAATTCTTCAGCAGGCAGTATATCTTTATATTTTCTTATACTTCTCCTTTTTTCTATCAGACTTTCCAAGTGTCCATTGTACATATGAAATAATATCTTTTATTTTAATAGAAGGCATGATTTGAGTTCTAAAATCATGTATTAATTCTAATATCCTACTTTCAGAAAGAAATGGATAAAAATTCTTTATATAAGCTACTTGTAATATATAATCTTTATTTTTTTCTCTTGCCTTATCCATATAATACCTAAAAGATTTAAGGAAAATTTTGTTTTCATCAACCTTTATATGAAATTCTCTTTCAAGAGATAGTGCTATTTCTAAAAAATCTATAGATTCCACATTAAGATTTCTTACAAGATCTGTATCCAAGTCAATACCATTTTCTTTTATGTCCAATATATCTGCTAATATTTTTAATACTTTATATTTAATCATAGACTATAATTATTATATCTTAAAGAAAACTTGTCAAGAAAGGCTCTCTGTTGTATTAAAATACATCATAAAATAAGCTGGGAAGAATGCAATGGATTATATTTATTTAGACCATAATGCTACCACAATGATTGATCCTTGTGTTATAAAGGCTATGCAGCCATATACAAAAGAAATATTTGGTAATCCATCCAGTTCCCATGAATTGGGGAGAATGGCAAAATCAGGTATAGAAAAATCAAGAGACTATATAGCAAATCTTATTGGAGCAAATTCTGAAGAAATAATATTTACTTCAGGTGGCACAGAATCAAACAATATGGTTATAAAGGGGATGGTAGATTTAAAAGAGCCGAATAAAAATCACATTATTATTTCTGCTATAGAACATCCATCTATTTTAAATCCTGCTCTCTATCTTTTGGAATTAGGAGTAAAAGTTAGTATAATAGGAGTTGATAAATATTGCATAATAGATCCTGATGATATTAAAAAGGCCATAGAGCCAAAAACTAAACTCATAAGTGTTATGCTTGCTAATAATGAAACAGGCACTATCCAGCCCATACAAGAAATAGCACGTATAGGAAAAGAATATGGTATTCCTGTTCATACAGACGCAGCTCAAGCAATTGGTAAAATGCATGTAGATGTCAATGAATTAGGAGTAGATCTACTGACTATAGCAGGTCACAAATTATATGCACCAAAAGGGATAGGAGCATTATATATTAAAAATGGAATAAGGATAAACCCTCTATTACATGGGGGAGGTCAGGAAGGAAATAGACGTTCTGGGACAGAAAATGTTATTATGAGTGTTGCTCTTGGAACTGCATCTAAGATAGCTAAGGATAGACTTAAAAAAGATATGGAGAACATGAGAATATTAAGAGACAAACTTCAAGATCTTTTATTTAAAAAAATAGAAGATCTTGTTCTTAATGGACATCCAATAAAAAGACTTCCAAACACACTAAATGTATCTGTTCCGGGCATACCAGGTAATAAAATTTTAGAAGGGATTTCAGAAATTATCGCATCTACAGGAGCAGCATGTCACGATAAAAAAAGATCTATATCACATGTACTGGCAGCAATGGGAGTATCTGAGGATGTTGGTTTAGGAGCACTTCGTTTTAGTGTAGGTAGAAGTAATAATATGGCTCATATAGAAAAGGCAGCAGATCTGATATCATCACGAGTAAATGAATTAAAAAAAGAATTAAAAAAAGGGGTATAATGGAATATCCAGCATTTATTATAATAGATATGGTAAAAGATAATTTTGACGAAAATAAAAAGCTTGCTATTACTAAATTTGCGAAAAAAATAATTAAACCTATTAATAATCTTATTTCCGAATTTAGAAAACAAGGGTGGCCTATTGTATTTTCAACAGATGCATTTACAAAAAATGATTTTATATTTAGGGGAAAAATGAAACCGCACTCTTTAAAAGGTACAAAAGGTGCAGAAGTGATAGATGAATTAAATAAAAGTCCAGATGATCTATGGCTTCCAAAACCAAGATTTTCTGCCTTTTTTAACACAAATTTGAATGAATGGTTAAAAAATAGAGGGGTTACTATGTGTGCCATTGGTGGAATAAGCACAAATTTTTGTGTTCTTGCAACAGCAATAGATTGTATATGTTATGATTTTAAAACGGTCTTATTGGAAGATTGTTCAGCAGCAGCAACTGAAGAAATCCATAATAACATACTCAAAAGTTATCGTAAGAATCCCCTTTACCCATTATTTAAGGTATGCACATCTGAGGACTTATTAAGAGATTTAAGATCTATGGCATATAATATATGAATAACATCATAGTAGCCTTTTTGTCATTAATTATATTTTTTATACCCATTAATAATAACACAAAAGCAGAAGTATGTAATAAAATTGTGGCAATAGTCAATAATGATATAATAACTTTGTATGAACTAAATAAAAGGATTAGAGAGCTTACTGGAAAAGATCCATTATTAATTAAGAAGTATGATGAAGCATCATATAAAAAGATGTGTTATAAAATACTTAATCGTTTAATAGAGGATAAAATAGCAGAAAAGAAGGCAAAAGAGTTGGGTATAAAGGTGAGTGATTCTGATATAGATAACGAAATAAAGATAATTGAACAAGATCAAGGATTAACCCATCAAGAACTATTAGAAATGATAAAAAAAAGTGGCATGACATATAAAGAGTACAGAGAACAAATAAGAAAAAGTATAGAAAGAATGCAATTGGTAGAGTTAGAAGTAAAATCCAGAATAGTAATAAATGATAAAGAAATAAAACAATATTATGAGACTCATAAAGATGAATTTCGAACAGGAGAAAAAATAAGATTAGCTGCAATATTTTTAAATTTGAAAAATAAAGGTGACCCTAATGAAATGAAAGAGCTTCTTCGGAAAGCTCAGGTGATTATTTCAAGATTGAATGCAGGTCAAGATTTTGCAGAATTAGCAGAACAATTTTCAGAAGGACCGGGAGCAGATAATGGGGGAGATTTAGGATACTTTGAGCCAAAAGAATTAGACCCAAAATTAAGAAAAATTGTAGAACATATGAAGGTTGGTGATGTAAGAGGACCAATAATAAGACCTTTCGGTATACAGATAATAAAACTTTTAGATAGAAAAAAAGCTGGAATAAAACCCTTAAAAGAGGTAAAGGATTATATATATAGAATCTTATACAATAAAGAAATAAACAAAAGATATACTTCATGGATTAATGAGCTTAAACAAAAATCTTATATAAAAATTATGTTTTAAGGCAAATTTATGAATAAAAAGCCTGATGAAACAATAGATCCTGAAAAAAGACTTGGTGAAATATTAAAAACAGAAAGACTTAAAAGAGGACTTAGTTATGAGCAGATATTTGAACTTACAAAATTGAGACCCAGTATAATAGATGCTTTAGAAAATGAA
>CAZMNC010000013.1:0-1755 GCA_964567535.1 uncultured Desulfobacterales bacterium
TTTATAAAACAGGTTTAAAAAATCCTTTTTTTCAAAAACTGAGCATATCTCTTGCCTGTATATGGTTTGTTTTTTTTCTCCTCTTTCTTATATATTATTTTGATCTACAGCTTAACAAATTCTATAAGTCTTTTATGGGTATTCTTATATGCATTTCAGTTCTTATGTTTTTAAAATTATCTTGGAATACATGCACTACCTTCTTAATTATATGGACAGGTTTTGTAGTTCCAGCTTCTTTTTTAATTACTATCCATATTCTAATTCAAGTCTATAGAACAAGAAAGAAAGAAGCATTTCCTATATTTATTGGGGTTATAATGCTTGTGATAAGCGGTGTAACTGGGGAGCTTCTTTTTGATCTCAATATAAGTTGTCATCACATCCTGTATTTACAGCCTTGGGATTATGGCATGTTCTTTTTTCTTATTTCAGTAATGTATGGAATAGTTGCAAAATTTATTCAGGTAAGGGACAGAATGCGCTTATTTGCATCAAAGATACTTGTGGCACAAGAAGAAGAAAGAAAGCGCTTGGCAAGGGAACTTCATGATGGTCTTGGACAAGATCTTTTGGTTACAAAGTTTAATCTTCAATCATTAAATCAACAATTAAAGAGTTCCTATCTAAAATCGATTATTAAAGACATAAATAAGAGTATCAAGGAATTAAGAAATATTTCTATGGGCCTAAGACCAGCTATGCTGGAAGAGTTGGGTATTCAGGCCGCAATAAAGAGTTTTACAAAGGAAATAGAGACAAAAATAGGAATTCATATAGATCTTGCTCTCTCTTTTGAGGGGCGTTTGCCTATTATAATAGAGGAGAATCTTTTTAGAATATTTCAGGAGGCATTAAATAATATTATGAAACATTCATGTGCAAAGAAGGTAAAAATATCTCTGAGTAGGAATTCAGATATATTGATATTAAAAATAGAGGATAATGGGATAGGATTTTCTTTTGAAAATAAAAAGATAAAAGGTCTTGGACTTGACACAATGGCAGAGAGAACAAATCTAATTGGAGCAAATCTAAAAATATTAAGTACCATTGGTAAAGGAACAAGAATAATTGTGGAGGTGCCATTGAATGATAAAGGTACTCTTAGTAGATGATCATACCATATTCAGACAATGTATTGCCACAAAAATAAAGGAACATCCAGAATATAAGATAATAGCTGAAACAGGATCTGGAATTGCATCTATAGAGCTTGCTCAGCAGCTTAATCCTGATGTGATTATTATGGATATCTCACTTCCAGACATAAATGGGATCGAGGCAAGCCGAAGAATAAAAGAAAAAGGAATTGGCTCAAAGATAATATTACTTAGCATGTATAAGTATACAGAGATTATAAATCATTCAGAGGATGTAGAAATTGAAGCATATTTGTTAAAAGAAGATACTTTTGAAGATCTTATATATGCGATAAATGCCGTATTACAAGGAAATAGATATGTTAGTTCATCCCTTTTAAAACATAAATCTAAATCGTCTGCTTGCTCACAATCCTTACCATCTAGCCTTTCAGCTCGCGAACAAGAGATAACAGAATTGATCTCAGAAGGTCTCACCACCAAAGAAATCGCTCAGCGTCTTTGTATAAGCGCCAAGACTGTTGAAACTCACAGAGCAAGGATTATGGAAAAGCTCAAAGTAAAAAATGTGGCTGAACTCATAAAGCAAGCAATAAGACTGGGAATTATAAAAATATAATTTTAAGGGTTTTCCCTTAAAAAAATACATATT
>CAZMNC010000014.1:0-13709 GCA_964567535.1 uncultured Desulfobacterales bacterium
ACTTACTAATTGTTGTGCCATTATATCTTTAATAATATTTGGATCTTTTTCTTCTTGAGCAGTGGCATTAAATATGATCCTTGATTTAGGACTAAAAAAGGTTATTTCTTTCATAAATTCTTTAAAATCTATAGCAGCCTCTTTCATAAGTTCACAATGCCAAGCTCCACTTACTTTTAAAGGAATTGCCTTTGCTTGTTTGCTTTTTGCTATTTTTATTGCTTCAGATAAAGGTTTACTTTCACCTGTAATGACAATCTGTTCTTTTGTATTATGATTTGCTATTGCTAATATACCATGATCTTTTGCACTATCTACAATAGATTGAACTTCCCTTATTTCAAGCCCTATTATAGCAGCCATACCTCCTGGCTTTTTTAAAGACTCTCTATGCATAAGCTCTCCTCTTTTTTGAACAAGTCTTATTGCATCAAATGAGCTTATAATACCTGCAGATACAAGAGCTGAATATTCTCCTAAGCTGTGCCCTGCTGAAACATAAGCCCTTAATCCAGATTTATGTACAGCATATAAGCAGGCCAAATTTACTGCCATTATAGCAGGCTGTAAATTTTCAGTTAATGTAAGCTCTTCCATAGGGCCTTCAAAACATAATTTAGATATAGATCTTTTGCATACTTCATCAGTCTGTTCAAATATTTCCTTTGTTTCTGGAAATACTCTTGATATCTCTTTTCCCATACCTATATATTGAGATCCCTGACCAGGAAATAGAAAGGCTATCTTATTATTCATTTTGCCTCCCTTTACTATATTTTCTTGGGTTCACCAAATTTTTTTCTTAATAATTGATCTAAAACAATCTCATATTCTCTGGAACCTGGAACAAGATCTTTTTTTTGTGATAATTGGTTTATAATTTCTTGTTCTATTTTTTCAAACTCAAAATAACTTTGTTTTATAACTTTATTTATTGTTTCATAAATATCTTTATCAGTCCCATATATCTCTTCCACATCTGGATGATCGATCAATATCTCAAGAACATATTGGGTCATATATAAAGATATAGGATCTGGACGTGGAACTAAATCCCTAATAGGAGATACAAAATACTGAAAATCAAAATCAGAACTTTTAAGAGCTTTTTTAAGTCCTTCTGCTAAGGCTTTTATAATAGAAGAAGGATTTTTAGTTTCAATAATTTTATTATTTATAAGGACTTGCATCAATTTATTGCTTATATCATCCATTTTAAATCTAAAGAATCTTTCTCTTTGAAACCATTGTTGTCTTTCCAGTCTATCTAATTGCTTTATTATCCTATTTTGAACTCTATCTCCATCTAATGGCTGCATTGTTCACACCTCACGATGATTTAAAATTATCATTAGCCTTTGCTTGCTTAGGCTTTGATTCTTTGGGTTTGTTTTGGGCTTTAGAACCATAATCAGTAACATACCAGCCTGTTCCTTTTAGATGAAATGTACACTGTGAAATAATCTTTTTCATTTTTCCATGGCATAGTTCACATTCTTCAATAGGTGGATCTGAAAATTTTTGCATAACCTCTATTCTATGACCACATTTAATGCATTCATATTCATAAACTGGCATTTTATCACCTCCTTTTTTAGCTATTGGGTTCTTTTCCATACAATTCTAATACATAATTTAGCTTTGGTATCATAATAGGATTTAATATGTCAAATGTAATAGAATTCACAATATGTTCTTCTTTTTTTCTTAGGTGTTGAGCTGCATTAAATTGGATATAAAAATTACAAAACCTTACTATATGAACAAGTTCATGAGTAAAAATATAAACTAATAATGGTAAAAGAGATAAATGTCTATCTTTAAGAATGGCTTTTAGAATAAGATGATCTTGTAAGCAAATAAGATATACATCTTTTAGTTGATGTGGGACCATATAAAAATCCTTTATTATATCTTTATATAATACAGCAAAAGCTTTATCAGTAACCTGATATTTTTTTAATGACAATAACGTCCTAATATCATATCTATGACGCTTTTTCCATTCACTTGTAGAAAATTTATAAAAATTAGCTGTTAAATCCTCTGCAATTTCTAATGCCTCATCAATTATTTTGAAGTCTTTTCTTCTAAAATGAAGGACCTTCATGTAATTCAGGCAGGCATTATTTTAGTGGCGGTGACAGGACTCGAACCTGTGACTCTGCGGATATGAGCCGCATGCTCTACCAACTGAGCTACACCGCCACTGTTTTGCTATATAATAATCAAATTACATTGTTTGTCAATAAATTAGATAGAGCCTGTTCAAAAAATCCTGAAGGGGTTATAAAGTGGAGGAGAGTTTAGTTTAATCTCTTTCCTATTATAAAAAGCACAACATTAACCATTTATCATTTAATACAAACGATTCTGAAAGAAAAAGCTATTTTTTTAGAGCAAGCCCCAAAACTTATTCAGATGCCTTTATTATAACCCTGTTTTTATATTAGATACTCAGAAATTTTTCATACAGAGAAATACTGGAAGAAGCATCAATAGTATTACCAAAAGTTCCTTAACTGTCAGATTATCATTACAGGATCAAAAAAACTGCCCAGCCCTTTACTGCAAAAAGTTATAACTCAGATTGCCAACAATTTTTATGTTAAGTTTACCAATACAGCACTTCTTATAGCAGATGAAATAAAAGTAGTTTTTGTTATAGCTGTTATTTCAAAAATAAAAAGCTTTGTTGCTGGAGCATCTTCAAGTAAAGTCTACTCGAATGAGGTGAAAATGCTATTGGATGGTTTGATTAGCTATGAAATTAAAAAGACATTTAGAAAGGGTATAATAAGGCATCCATTGAGGAAAATATATGACAAATTAAGTGCAAGACGTTATAAAAATAGACATTTGATAGAGAGTTTCTTTGGGAACCTGAAGCAGAAGTTTGGGAGTCACTTTAAGGTGAAGGATGCAGCAATAGCAGAGAAAATGGTTCTTGGTCTGCTGGTGTTACATAATATGGCTTTGTTTGTGTCATTTATTTTGGGGGTTTTTTGTTGTTTCTCTATTTATAGAAGACAAGGATTTTTCGAACAGGCTTATTATCAATAACTTGACAATAGGGAATATATTATATTAAGTAATTTTTTATCCCCTATCTAAACCTTAAAAATTAAGGAGGAGTTATGAGTAGACTAACTAAAACTATTGAAGGCAATGAAGCAGCAGCCCATGTGGCCTATGCATTAAGCGAAGTTGCAGCAATATATCCTATAACACCTTCCAGTAGTATGGGAGAATATTGTGACGAATGGGCAGCTCATGGGAGAAAAAACGTGTTTGGTCAGGTAGTAAAAGTAGTGGAAATGCAGTCAGAAGCAGGAGCTGCAGGAGCAGTACATGGGGCTCTTGCAGCAGGCACATTATCAAGTACATTTACTGCATCGCAAGGGCTTCTTTTAATGATTCCTAATATGTATAAAATAGCAGGGGAACTTCTTCCTGGTGTGTTTCACGTATCTGCAAGAGCAATTGCTACACATGCTTTATCTATATTTGGAGATCATTCTGATATAAATGCAGTAAGACAAACTGGCTTTTCTCTTCTATCATCTGCATCGGTGCAAGAGGTTATGGATCTTGCCCTTGTTGCTCATCTTTCAGCAATAAGGGCACATTTACCATTTCTTCATTTTTTTGATGGCTTTAGAACTTCTATGGAAATACAAAAAATAGAGATAATAGATTATGAAACTATTGCTACTCTTGTAGATTATGAATCTATTGAAAGATTTAAAAAGAGATGTCTTGAACCTGAACATCCACAAACAAGAGGAACTGCTCAAAATCCTGATATTTTTTTCCAAAATCGTGAGGCATGTAACCCATTTTACGATAAAATAGCTCGTATTGTACAAGAAGAGATGGAAAAAGTTGGTGATGTTATTGGAAGGAAATATAACTTGTTTGATTATGTTGGAGATCCAGAAGCAGATAGAATTATAATAGCCATGGCTTCCAGTTGCGATGTTATAGAAGAGACCGTAAACTATTTGAATAGATTAGGAGAAAGGGTTGGTCTTGTAAAGGTTAGACTTTATTTACCCTTTTCAAAGGAACATTTTTTAAAAACTATTCCTTCTAAAGTAAAGAAAATAGCTGTTCTTGATCGAACAAAGGCACCAGGTGCTTTAGGAGAGCCTCTTTATCAAGACGTATGCACAGCCTTTTATGGCATGGATAATGCTCCTATTATTGTGGGAGGACGTTATGGACTTGGAAGCAAAAATTTTACTCCTACTATGGTAAAAGCTGTATTTGATAATATAGCTTTAGAAAGTCCAAAAAATCATTTTACAGTAGGAATAAATGATGATGTTACAGAAACTTCATTGAAATTAGGTGAAGAAATAGATACTTCTACTGAAGGTACAGTAAGCTGCAAATTTTGGGGGCTTGGTGCAGATGGAACTGTAGGTGCTAATAAAAACACAATAAAGATTATAGGAGAAAATACTCCCCTTTATGCTCAAGGCTATTTTGCATATGATGCAAAAAAATCAGGAGGAATTACTATATCTCATCTTCGTTTTTCTCCAAACAGGATTCAATCACCTTATCTTATAACTAAAGCAGATTTTATAGCCTGTCATAATCCTTCTTTTGTAAATAAGTATGATATACTTGATGGTATAAAAGAGGGAGGAATATTCTTGCTCAATTCTCCTTGGACTACTCTTGAGGAAATGGAAAAAATGCTACCAGATCATCTAAAAAGAACTATTGCTCAAAAAAAATTGAAGTTCTATAACATTGATGCAGTGAAAATAGCTCAGGAAGTAGGCCTTGGAGGAAGGATAAATGTGATAATGCAAGCTGCTTTTTTCCAACTTTCTGGCGTACTTCCTCCTGATGAAGCTATAAAGCAGATGAAAGAAGCAATAGTAAAGACATATGGCAAGAAAGGTGAAAATGTGGTTAAAATGAATATTGAAGCAGTAGATAAAGCTCTTGGTGCACTACAAAAAGTAGAATATCCAGACAATTGGGCAACGGCAGGTCATGAAGAATATATGAAATTTGAGGAACAAGAAGGAGTTCCTGAATTTGTAAATAAAGTTATGAGACCAATGCTTGCTCAAAAAGGTGATACTTTGCCTGTAAGTCTTATGCCACCAGATGGTGTTTTTCCTACTGGGACTACAAAATATGAAAAGAGGGGTATAGCAATTAATGTTCCTGAATGGCAACCGGAAAATTGTATCCAATGCAATCAATGTGCATTTGTCTGTCCTCATGCTGTTATAAGACCAGTTCTTGTTAAACCAGAAAATCTAAAAGATGCACCAAATGGATTTGTAACTATTGATGCAATTGGAAAAGAACTTAAAGGTTTGAAATTTAGGATTCAAGTTAGTGTACTTGATTGTACAGGATGTGGAAACTGTGCTGATATTTGTCCTGCAAAGAAAAAAGCTTTAGTAATGAAACCACTAAATACTCAACTTGAAAAAGAAGTGCCAAATCATATTTTCTCCACAAAATTACCTATTCTGGATAATATTATGTCACCTGATAGTGTAAAAGGAAGTCAGTTCAAACAACCACTATTTGAATTTTCTGGTGCGTGTGCAGGATGTGGTGAGACACCATACATAAAACTTATTACTCAGCTATTTGGAGACAGAATGATTATTGCTAATGCAACAGGTTGTTCTTCAATATACGGTGGTTCTGTTCCATCTTTTCCCTATACTACCAATAAAGAAGGTTGTGGTCCTGCATGGGCAAACTCTTTATTTGAAGATAATGCAGAGTTTGGTTTTGGTATCGCATTAGGGGTGAATCAGAAAAAGGAAAAATTAGTTGATATGGTTAAAGAGGCATTACAATATGATATATCTTCTGGTTTAAAAGATATGTTTAAAGAGTGGCTGGATCATATGAATAATGCTGAAAAATCTAAAAAGTTAAGTAAAAAGATAAAAGAAGAACTAAAAAAAGAAATACAAATATCCAGCCATAAAGCTCTTCTTGAAAATATTTTAAAGATGTCCGATCTTTTTACAAAAAAGTCTATATGGATTATCGGTGGTGATGGTTGGGCTTATGATATAGGATATGGTGGATTAGATCATGTGCTTGCAATGGGAAATGATGTAAATGTGCTTGTTTTAGATACAGAAGTATATTCTAATACAGGGGGACAATCATCTAAATCGACTCCCATGGGAGCAGTGGCTAAATTTGCTGCTAAAGGAAAACAAATAAAGAAAAAGGATCTTGGACTTATGGCTATAACATATGGGTATGTTTATGTGGCATCTGTTGCAATGGGAGCAAACAAAAATCAATTATTAAAAGCTGTTATTGAGGCAGAAAGCTATCCTGGTCCATCTCTAATAATTGCATATGCGCCCTGTATAAATCACGGAATAAACATGGGTAAAAGTCAAGAAGAAGAAAAAAGAGCAGTTGAAGCAGGATATTGGACACTTTATAGATATGATCCAAGACTTAAATCAGAAGGGAAAAATCCTTTTATATTAGATTCTAAAGATCCAAAGATGAGTTTTAAAGAGTTTTTACTTGGAGAGGTAAGATATTCAAGTTTAACAAGAACATTCCCAGATATTGCTGAAAAGCTATTTGATATGGCAGAAAAAGAAGCTCAACAAAGAAGAGAATTTTTAAAGAAACTTGCTCAATAGGACTAAAAGTTCCACTGGAAAGGCTGAAAATCATTTTTTAGCCTTTCCAGATCTTTATTACTTGTAAGATCACAACTTATAGGAGTTATACTTATCATATTGTTTTTAAGTGCTAAAATGTCAGTATCTGATCTGCCATTTTCTTCTATCATTATCTCTCCTGCAAGCCAGTAATAGACATTTCCTCTGGGATCAATCCTTTTTTCAAAATACTCCCTGTATTGAGTTATAGCTTGTCTTGTAAAAACAACGCCTTTTATATCTTTCTTGGGAACAGCAGGTATATTAACGTTTAAAGTTATACCTCTATTAAAATTATTTTTGAGTAAGAAATCTATTACTTGCCTGCTGAATTTACTAGCAAAAGTAAAATCAGGATTTTTTCTTGTATCCAAGGATATTGCTGCAGATTTTATACCAAGATATGCTCCTTCTGTAGCAGCAGATACAGTGCCTGAATAAAGAACATCTATTCCCACATTGGCTCCAAGGTTTATACCTGATAGCACAATATCTGGGACACTATCTTTAAATAATTCTTGGACAGCGATTTTCACACAATCTGCAGGTGTTCCTATAACAGCATATCCATAAAATACGTTATTTCGGTATATCTCTTGTACCCTTAAAGGAGAGTTTAAAGTTATAGCATGTCCTACAGCGCTCATTTCAGAATAGGGAGCTACAATATGTACTTTATAGTCATTTTTTAACTCTTTGTACAAAGAATATAAACCACTTGCATATATTCCATCATCATTAGTTAATAAAATTTTAAATTTTTTCTCCATCTTGAATATCCCTATTAAAGTCACGAAAAGTTGGATTTATTATAATGAGTTTTTATTTGTAGGCAACCAATAAATAACTTGAATATAAATTTCTTTTTGTATATACCTACTCCAACTTTAGGGAGATTTAAAATGAGAGAAATATTTGCTGAAGAAATAATAGAAAAGGTAAAAAATGCTGCTATTAAATCTAATGTTGAGCTTAGCAAAGAAATGCTAACAGCATTAAAAAATGGTATTAAAGAGGAAGAGTCAGATATAGGAAAAGAAATTCTTTCGTGTCTTATCGAAAATGCTGAAATTGCAAAAAGAGAAAGAATACCCATTTGCCAAGATACTGGGATTGTTACAATATTTGTTGAGATAGGGCAAGAAGTTTACATAAGAGGAGGAAGTTTATACTCTGCTCTTGAAGAAGGGATAAGAAAGGGATATAAAGAGGGTTATCTTAGGAAATCTGTATGTCATCCCATTACGAGGAAAAACACAAATGATAACACCCCCATCATTACCCATATAGATATAGTTCCGGGCAGTAAACTTATTATCTGGATAATGCCAAAAGGTGGTGGTGCAGAGAATGTCAGCAAATTGTATATGCTCTTACCCACAGATACATGGAATGAGATTAAAGCTAAAATATTAGATACTATAAAACTTGCAGGAGCAAGTGCGTGTCCCCCTATAATAGTTGGAATTGGAATTGGAGGAAATTTTGAAACTGCCCCATTATTGGCAAAAAAAGCCCTTTTACGGCCGGTAGGAAGTAGAAATAATAATCTTGAATTGGATAATATAGAGAGAGAATTACTTAGAGATATAAATAATACAGGAATAGGTCCTCAGGGATTAGGCGGAAGAGTTACAGCCCTTGCTGTTCATATAAATACTATGCCTTGTCATATCGCGAGTCTTCCTCTGGCAATAAATATCCAATGCCATGCAAACCGTTGGATAAAAATAGAAATATAAATAAGGAGGCAAGACATGGAAATAAATATGATTTATATAACATGTGCTACCATAGAAGAAGCAAAAAAGATAGCTAGTAGTATAGTAAAGGAAAGGCTTGCTGCATGTGCCAATCTGATTGAAAATATCCATTCTTTTTATTGGTGGGAAGGTAAATTTGAGGAAGATAGAGAAGCAGCTATTATAGCAAAAACAAAAAGCTCGTTGGTTCCAGAATTAATAAAAAGGGTAAAAGATTTACATAGCTATGAATGTCCTTGTATTGTGATATTACCAATAGTCGAAGGAAATATAGACTTTTTAAAATGGATATTAAAAGAAACAAAGGATTAAGATCTTTTTTTTAGATATTTTAGTAGTAAAAAGCTACTAATAAATAAAGCTAAAATAGTGATTGCTATAAGATTGTACCTTGTTAATAGGTAGGAAAGATTTGATTTTATCTCTTGCCAATTAGAACCTATATGTAAACCTATATACATAATTAAGATATTCCATGTAGCACATCCTACAAAGGCTGAAGCCGTAACCTTAGATGGAGATAGTTTTAATATTCCACTTGTTATTGATACCACAGCCCTAACTCCTGGAATATATCTATTAAATAGGATTATTATATAACCATATTTTTTAAGCCAATGTTCTGTCTTTACTATATGCTCTTTTTTAAAAAAAAATAGATTTCTTTCCATAAAAAAATTCTTACCAACATATAAACCGAACCAGAACACTAACATAAATCCTGCTAAACTTCCTAAGGTAGTAGATATATAAGCAATACTAAAACTCAATTTATTTCTTCCTGCTAAAAATGCACCAAATGCAATAATAGTATCCCCAGGTATAGGAGGACAAATATTTTCCGTAAAAGCACTTATGAATAGAAAAAAATATATATAAAATGCAGGAAAGGCACATATGTAGGTTATTAAGGCATCAATATAATCCATTTTATAGAATAAAATTCTATTTATATTTCAAAAACTTTTTGTTCCGTCAGGGTTATTCTCTCTAATCCTGCATCCTTAACCAAATATACATCTTCAAGTCCCACTACCCCTTTATCAGGAAAAACAAATTTTGGTTCAAAAGCCATAACCATCCCTTCTTGGAGAGGATTTACAAAAATAGGAGAAATAATAGGATATTCATCTATTTCAAGCCCTACGCCATGGCCTATAAATTTGACCTTACCTTCACTATATCCCATGAAATATTCTTCAAGTCCCCAATCTTTTACAATATTAATAGCCTTATGATAAAGCTCATGGCATAAAATACCCGGCTTTGCATTTTCCTCTAAAAATCTATGGAGTTCCCATGAACAATCATGAGCTTTTTTTAGTTTATCAGGTAATTTCCCTATAACAAATGTTCTAGATTCGTCAGAAATATATCCATTTATGCAAACTCCATGATCTATTTCAATAGGTTCATTATAGTTAATCTCTTTAAAACCCGCACCTTGAGCCATCGCAGGACTTGTTCCATCTCCACCTTGAGGACTATCTAAGAAAGATATCATCCCGCCTGTCACTCCTGAAAGTACATGGGCATAAATCATTTCTTGATTCCACCCTCTCATTCTCATTATTCCCATGTGCCCATTCTTTCTAGCCATATATCCTAAAAATGCATCTACTTCTATTTCTGTTATGCCAGGTTTGAGTATGTTCCTTACAGATTTGAAATCTAAGTCCAAAATACTGGAAGCCTTTTTTATTTGAGCTATCTCATATTGAGATTTTATCATTCTTATTTTTCTGATAAATTCTGATATATCTAATATCTCAGAATCAAAAAAGATTTTCTTATATTTTAGATAGATATTGACAGGTACCACATCCAATTCCATGCCCAATCTTTTTATTTTAATACCATATTCATTAATGATTTCTTTTATATTAATAGCTGACTTTACTTTTATAATATTATTCAGAGGGGATTCATATTTTGCTCTTTCAAGACCTTTATAAACAAAGAGTATAGGATCGCCCTCCATTGGAATAAATAAAGTAGCATTTTGAATAGTACCTGAGAAATAAAATCTATCAACATTTTGAAGTATAATAGCACCTGACACATCTAATTCTTTTAGAATATTCTGAAATTTGTTGACTCTCCTATAAATTTCTTGCTTAGATATTATGTCTATTTGCATCAAGCACCATCTCCCATCTTTCCAAAAGAGGCTTTATACTAAATTCACCAATTTGATTAATATCCAAAAACTTATAGATGTCATATTTATTACCTTGATACCACCACCTTTTTATTACATCTACTGCCTCTCTTTTAAAAATCCATTTATCTCCAAACCCTTTTCTTAAATATCTTTCCATAATGGCCTCTATTATCCATGCAATAATATAATCTAAGCTATAAAATTCTGGTACAAGATCAAATAAATGGCTCTCAGGTTGATAATAAAATCCAGTATATGAACTCATATAATCTGAATAAATGGTACCGTCAGAAATATTATCCTTGCTAAACATTTCATATTCTACGATAAATTTGGTGGCATATCTTCTAAATATAGATATATCTTTGAGAACCTTATAATAATAAAGAATATTAGCGTCATAGTCTGATATATTCAATATATGCTTTAAGAAAGGATATGAAATAGAAATATTCTGGAGTAAAAATGCAAATGATTCTGATAAGATATAAGAAGTACTCAGATCCCTATCTATTAAAGGAAGTTGCGGATTTGTATATGCAGCAGAAAGACCGTGTCCAATTTCATGAGCAAGAGTCTCGATATCTATCCAACCACCTACTGGTCTTATAACAATATAAATTTCTTCAGGTATCTGAATTATAAAAGACATAGCCTGAGCACTCTTCTTTTGGTTATAAGATATATCCAAATAAAGCCCTGGAACCTTAGCAACATCTATATCCCAACTTTTCAAAAATTCCATAAACAAAGCAAGTCCATTATGAGGAAAAATATAATCAAATTCTCCTAAGCTCAATAAATTTATAGCGTCAAATCTAGTTAAACTTTCAAGTGAAAGGCCAAATTTCTTTATAGTCCATTCTTGCATTTTTGGATAATATATATCATCAGTTAATTTTAATATTCTTTTTAGTAATTTGTAAAAATAAGAATAGTCTAACCCTTTTTTTTGCTGACAATAATCAATATAAGAGTCAAAACCAAGCTCATTTATTAATATATCAAGCAGCATATCCCAATAATTCAAAACAAAAGGCTTTAGAAATTTGCATAAAGCTGATACCTCTTTTTGTAGTATTTGCCTATCTTCATATGTACTTAACTTTTGACAATATGGAATAATCTCTTTTATATATATCTTTTTTCCATGAACATATGCAGCTGCTCCTAACATCCACGTCCGCATTTCTGCTTCATAGGGCATAAGCAGCTTTTGCATATAATGATCTATTAATCCATGTTTAATACATATTCTTTGTTTGTGGGCTTTTATCTCATTTGTGGATTTGATAGCATACACATTAAGAAATCTATCATATCCTTCATACATATCAGCTGGATTAAATAATGGAGATACACCTATCCAGTAATAGAGTGTCTGCAATTTCCATTTGCAATTAAGGTGATGTATGATATTTTCTAAGGTTAATATATCCATTTTATTAAACATATTATATTCATATTTAAATACTATTTTATTTAAATGATTAATTTTTTATAAAAATGAAAAATTTTATATTTCACTAATTTTAGCTATTATTAGAAGATTTAACTTTTAATATATAACACACCTTTAATTTAATAATTTATTATCCATAAAATAATTAGATAGACCTATTTTATAAGTATATTATAACTTTTGATGTAATATGAAACTTGGTGGAAATATATCCCAGTTAAATGCATTGGTCAATAATTATTAGATGATTATTTAAACTGATTTTATGGATATGATTTGATATTATTCCATGATATTATTTTTATATTTAAATTTTAATGTGATAATGTTATGAATAAATAAATTAAAATTTTATCAAATTCTATGAGGAGGATAAAATGGCGGTTATTACTATTTCTCGTCATTTTGGTGCAGGAGCTACTACCTTAGGTTCAAGGATTGCAAAAAGGCTTGGTTATAAATACTTAAATGATGAACTTATAAAAGAAGTAGCAAAGCATGTAGGAGTATCTGTAAAGGATATTTCTAATGTTGAAAGAAGAAAGCCCAGTAAGTTAGTAAAATTTTTAGAAAAAATAATAAGTACAGATGCAATAGAAAGAGGAAGAAGACGTAAGCAATTAGATATGGATGAATATGTTAAAGCAATAAAAGAGGTAATTTTAAAGTTATATGAAGAAGGTAATGTAGTAATAATAGGTAGAGGCAGTAATTATATACTGCAAGGAAAAGAAGATGTTATTCACGTCCTTGTAGTTGCAAGTAAAAGACGCCGTTTACATTTTTTAATGGATACCTATGGATTAACAAAGAGTCAGGCAGAACGTGCTATTCAAAGGGCAGATGTGATAAGATCTGAATTTCTTTATTATTTTTCCAATAGAGAAAACCATGATAATCCTTTGATATATACATTATGTATAAATATGGATTATGTTACTATGGAACAAGCTGAAGATATTATAATAAAATTGGTACAAAGAACGGAATAATAGGAGAAACTTATGTATAAGGATTCAGAAGAATTGCCCCCTTGCGAAATCACTATAGATAAAGAGGGAATATGGTATCACAAAGGAGCCAAAATTATAAGAAAAGATATAATAAAATTTTTCTATGAACACATAGATCTTGATATATATGGCAGATATATAATCTCATGGAGGAATGAGAAATGTATTGTTGACGTAGAAGATACAGCATTTTTTATTCAAAGAGTCGATAAAGTAGATAATAATTTTCTTTTGTATATAAATGATGATACTCAAGAAAAGCTTGAACCTGATACATTATTTATTAATAAAAATAATGTGTTATATTGCAAAATAAAAAACAAAAAATTTCCTGCTAAATTCTTGCGGGCTGCCTATTACCAAATAGCAGAATATATAAAAGAAGAAAATGGAAAATATTATATAAGAGTGAACAATAAGAAATATTTTATCAAAAATGATTAGTATAAAAATAGTATATGATAATAGAAGCATAAACAAAAGATTTGTAAGTGCATGGGGATTTTCATGTTTTGTCAATGGAGCTAATAATATACTTTTTGACACAGGAGGGAGAGGAGACATATTACTCCATAATATGGAAGAATTAGGAATAAACCTAAGCAACATAACAGATATATTTAT
>CAZMNC010000015.1:0-12943 GCA_964567535.1 uncultured Desulfobacterales bacterium
TCTTAGAAGATAGATAATATACCTTTGGTTTTGTATTTAATTTTTCTAAAAGCCTGAATGCACGTGGACTTTTTATTAACTGGGATACCTTATGGTTTGGGTTATTAAGGTCACCAAATGTTATGGCCTGTGCAGGGCATGCCTCTGCACAGGCAGGGATATATTCATTCTCCTTTATCTGCCTTCTTCCTTCTGATTCTGCCTTTCTCTTTGCCCTCATATATCTGTGGTGGCAAAATGTGCATTTTTCTACAACACCTCTCATCCTGACAGAGACCTCAGGAGACAGATATCTTTCAAGTCCTTTTCCCTTTGGAAAATATGCATCCCACCAGTTAAAATATCTTGCATGATATGGACATGCTGCCTGGCAGTATCTACACCCTATACATCGGGTAGGTATCTGACTTACGATTCCGGTATTTATATCAACTCTTGTAGCATTGGCAACACAAACACTTACACACGGAGGATGAGGATTACCATTTCCATCTTCTTGACATTGCATACATGGTCTCGGAATGTAACATACTTCTGTGTTGGGATATTTTTTTCCATTAGTTATCATATATAATTGCATCCATGATATGAACTTTGTCTTATCTGACTCATCGGGTCTTACTGAGATATTATTTTCTGATGCACAGGCCACCACACATGTCCCACATCCTATACATTTGTCTAAATCTATTACCATACCATACCTATGTATCGGTTTTTCATGTACTTCCTTCATGATACGCCCCTTTTACGCCTTTACTATCTTTACAGGTGTGTTCCACCATATTTTATGTCCGCCAATAGGATCCGTTTTACCATATATTATATTATTTGGGTTTACTCCTTTGTTCCTTATAAATTCGTCATATCCTTGATGTCCAAATCCCATAGGAATATGGACTGCATTTGGCATGGCCAATTCAGTAATATTTACTCTCACTTTTATGCTTCCTGCAGGCGAGCGAATGATAATCTTGTCTCCTTGGCTAAGATTCAATTTATTTGCAAGTGATGGATTAATATCCACAAAAGAATCATCCTTTTTAAGCTGAGTATCAAATATTGTTTTATATACAAAAGGAGGACTGGGAGTGTTATTAGTAGAAAGATTTATCATTTCATAGGGTATCATTACTATAGGATAATTATAGTCTTGTACCTCTATTTCTTCATAATGAGGCATAAATGCCTCATCGCTTTTTTTATTTATGCCCATATCTTTAAGATGTCTTTTATGCTGCATCAGCCTTTGACTAAAGAATTCAAATTTTCCTGATATTGTGGAAAAAGATAATTTTCCATAAGCATCAGGGACCTTAAACCAAAACCCATTTTCTTTTATTTTTTTCCATAACTTTGAAAAATTACTGCAAATTTTTATAGATTTCTTATTTTTCATTAATTGCCATACAGGCATATTACTATTATATTCAACAGAGCCATTAGCATTTACCAGTCCTTTTACTCTATATTTAATTACGTCTTCATATTTATTCCATGGAAATGCCTTTGCTACATTTCCTCCTATATTCTTTGCTATTTCTATGATTACATCTCCCATATGTCTGGTATTATAAATAGGGTCTATAATAGGTTTAGAAAGCCCATAAAACGGATATTGAAGTCCTGGTGGCCATATTACTTCATCTACTTTTTCCAATGACATATGATCAGGAAGAACAAGGTCTGCTATTAGAGATGTATCATCCCTAAAGGGTGAGAAGGTTACTATAAAAGGAACTTTTTCTAATGCCTTTTTGAATACATTAGTATTTGGAATTGTATAAACTGGATTAGAGGAGAAGATCATGACCATCTCAACATCTTTCATGTTTTCAGCTAAATTTTCTGCTAAGGAGTGAGTAAAGGGTGCTCTATTTGTACCAGCTTGATCTAATCTTGTCTTTTTTAGCCCTTCTTTGGCTATGTTATCCAGAGGTATTTCTGGAAATTCATTAAAAGGTATTGGATCTTGTATTAATATTCCGCCTGGTCTATTTATACTTCCTACTAATGCATTCAGTGCCATTATAGCCATATATTCATAAACACTACCTGGCAAATCTCCTTTTTCTCTACCACATATTGCAATAGGTGCTTTTGCTTTTGCAAATTCTTTTGCAATAGAAATGATTTCTTTTTCAGAAACACCTGTTATTGAACTGACTTTGTCAAGAGAATATCGTTTAAGGATCATATTTTTGAATCCTGTGTGTATCTGACCATCATTTGAAATCCAGTCTTTAAAGCCAAAAGTATGATTTTCTATAAAATTTTTATCATAAAGCTTTTGTTTAATAAGCACATAAGCAATTCCTAAGGCAAGGGCTGTTTCTGTGCCAGGTTTTACTGATATCCATTTGTTTGCTTTTGATGCAGTATCAGATACTCTGGATTCTATTTGAACTATTTTTACCTTATCTTTAAGTTCTCCACGCCACATACTCCAAACATTGATAATCCTACCAGGTGAACCCCATCCATCAATTAAGGCGCATCCAAAACTTAATACATAATCTGAATTTTCTAAATCAAATGCCATTGGAGATTCTTTACCTGTCATCAAGAGAGAAGCTATTGAATAAGTATCTTCCATATTACATAGTCTCACATAGTTTGGACTTCCAATAGCTTTTACCAATCGTTCTATCATAAGAGCACATGTACTTCCTCTACGGCTGCCATCTATAACTAATAGTTTTTCAGGGGTTCCATTATTCCTGAGTTCTTTTATTTTTTCTGTCAGTGTATTTATTGCCTTGTTCCAAGATGTATTTGTAAATACACCTGCACCCCTAAGACCTGCTCTTTTCATAGGTCCTGTAAAGCGTAGACTTTCATCATATAATAATTGTAAACCACCCATTCCTATTGGACATATTCCACCAGGATTTATAGGATAATCTGTTCTACCTTCTATTTTTACAGCCCGATTTCCTTTTATGCCATCCACTTCTCTTATTTTTATCCCACATCCGCCAGGGCAAAGGGTACAAACGGAATTTTCAAAATGGAATCTCCCTTTTTCGGGCACAGGAACCCATGGCCAATTTTGTGTCCAGATAGCTATATCATCCATTAACTTCCATGGAAGAGGCGTAAAATTTATACCAATAAGTCCACCTGCCAATGAAAGTATAAAATTCCTTCTATTTAATTTCATAGCCTATCTCCACATACAGTAAACTATTTATGACAAGTAAAACATGTATTATATTTTTCATATCCCATTTTTGTATGACATTCTGCACAATCATCCATCTTCATACGATCCCATGTATGTTCTTTATATCCTGATATATGTCTTCCCCATATATTTCTACTATATCCAGATATTCTGTTTTGTTGGTATACAGGTAAATAATTACTTGTTCCATGATTTCCATGACATGTTTTACAAGATATTTTTGCCATTTTTACATGTGCTATATGAGGAAAATATACACAGTCAGGCTGTTTATAATAATGAAACCATGGAATTTCTTTTTCTTTTGCTAAATAATGATTGAGAAATTTTTTTTCCTCTGGACTATCACCTAAAGGAGATTCAGGATCATGACAATCTTCACATTTTTCTATTCTAGGTATTCCTGCAAAGGTTCCATCATCATAAAATTCATGGCAATAAAGACACTTTTCCTGAAGTGTATCCCCTTCCACATTTTCCAAATGAATAGCATGACTAAAATTTATTGGTTGCTTATGTTCTGAATATAAGGCCATAGGAAATATAAACCAACCTATAATAAGAGCACCTATAAATCCTAAAAAAAAGAAGGAAATACCCTCTATCCAATCTTTTGTTTTATTGGAAAACCTTATGTGCATCATTTTTTTCCTCTTTTTCAAAATCTTTTCAGAGGCTTTCTTATAAAAATAGCAAAAGATTTGTCAAGAAAAATTATTGTAAACTTTTATCCCATCATTCTTCTCTTCTTTTCTTTCTTCTTTCTCCTTTTAGCAGCTTTTGCCTGTTTTCTTTTCCTCTGAACACTTGGTTTTTCATAAAATCTTCTTCTTTTTATCTCGGAGAAAAAACCTTCTTTTGTTAACTTCTTTTTTAATTCTCTTATGGCCTTTTCTATTTGATTATTCTCTACAACCACTTTCATTTTAATGTTACTCCTTTCTTTAATTTAAAAAATAAAAAAGCACCTCATTTTGTCAATGAGATGCTTTTTGCCTGCAGAAGGGTATAATGCTTTTTGTTAATATTAATATATTACTACAATCTCACCCCCTTTGAAGGCAAAAATGCATCCCCATTTTTTATATCCCAAAATCTCACCCCCTTCTTTTAAAATTAAAAAGCTATAATATTAGTTAATAAAAGTTTGTCAATTATTTTTTAGAGGCTGTTTTAAAAAAGATGAGAAGATTGAAGGAAGGCGGATATTAGTTTAAGGAAGCTTCAAAACTTATTAAAATATCTTTATTATAATTCTATTACTCTATCAAATACTCAGCGATTTTTCATACAGAGAGGTACTGGAAAAAACTTTGGTAGTATTTCCAAAAGTTATTTCAATGCCATATTACCATTACCTAATCAGAAAATTGCTTAACTATTTTCTATAAAAAATTTTATCTTAGATTACAGGAAAGCTTTACATAGTATCATTTTATACCACTTGGACTAACTTTGTATATACAAAAGGGCACAGTAATCAGAAATATTTAAAAAGTAAACCCTATTATAGATATGACAATCTTATATTATTAATAGTTTTTTGAATTTTATAAAATAAAAGCTTTAGCTGATAACTACTGACATGGTGTGGAAATTAAATAGATTAATTTGAGAAGTTATTTTAAGAATTTTTTATTTGTCTATTTATTTTGTCTATTTATACAGAAATATTAGGATATTTTTCAAACAGCCTTATCATTTTTTAATGCTATTTTTAATTTTTATAAGTTCTATAAAGATGTTGAAAAACAAAGATAGATTGGATATTTTCCACTATTAGATTAAAAAAATAGGAGGAAAATTATGGATGAGCTTATTAAGAAAGGCGCTCAAATGATAAAAGAAGCTAATAATATTTTGGTATTTACTGGAGCTGGAATAAGTACTGAATCCGGAATCCCTGATTTTAGGAGTCCTGGAGGTATATGGAGTAAGTATGATCCATCTGATTTTTATTTTCAAAGGATTATATCTGATGAAAGGGCGAGAGAAAAATATTGGAAAATGAGTAGTGAATATTGGGAAGGGATGAAAAATGCTAAACCTAATAAAGCACATCTTGCTATAAAAGATATAGAAAATGCTGGAAAACTGCTTGCTATCGTTACCCAAAATATAGATAGATTGCATCATAAAGCTGGTAATTCTCCTGATAAAATAATAGAACTTCATGGTACTGCTTTTTATGTGTCTTGCCTTAATTGTGGTAGAAAATATGAAAGAGAAGAAATAGAGCAAAGGATAAAAGCTGGTGTTAAAGTTCCATATTGTGAGAATTGCTCAGGAGTGCTCAAGCCAGATACTATATCCTTTGGTCAGAGTTTGCCTCAGGACAAGCTTACATTGGCTTTTAAGTATGCTTCTGAATGTGATTTATGCATAGTACTAGGTTCCTCACTTGTAGTGTATCCTGCTGCATCTGTTCCCAGTCATGCAGTTCAAAATGGTGCAAAAATTATAATTATTAACAGGGATGTTACACCTCTTGATTCTGATGCGGATCTTGTAATTCATGATTCTATATCTAAGGCTTTAGGTACTATGGTAGAATTAGCACTTAAAGGAGGTGATATAAAATATGCTTAAAATAGCTTTTATAGGATGGCGTGGAATGGTAGGTTCTGTGCTTATGGAAAGAATGAGGCAAGAAAGGGATTTTAATAGGAATTTTGAACCTGTCTTTTTTTCTACTTCTAATGTAGGTGGAAAAGGACCTGATATAGGTAAAGATATCCCATCTCTTCAAGATGCATATAATATAAAGCTTCTTTCTTCTTTTGATATTGTTGTTACATGTCAAGGCAGTGAATATACAAAAAGAGTTTATCCCCAATTAATAGAAGCTGGATGGAAAGGATATTGGATAGATTCTGCTTCTGCTTTAAGAATGCAGGATGAAAGCATTATAGTGCTTGATCCTGTTAATAAGAAGGTAATAGACAATGGACTTTTGTCAGGTATAAAAACATATGTTGGGGGTAATTGTACTGTAAGCCTTATGCTTATGGCTTTATCTGGCCTTTTTGATTATGATCTTGTAGACTGGATTTCTTCTATGACATATCAAGCAGCATCAGGGGCAGGAGCTAAACATATGATAGAGCTTGTGAAGCAAATGATTTTTGTTTCTGAACCGTGTAAAGATCTGGTAAATAATCCTGCAATGACTGCTATATTTATAGATAAAATTCTAACTCAGAGATTAAGAGATCATAATATTCCATCTAATAATTTTGGGGTACCACTTATCGCAAGTCTTATACCATGGATAGATTCTCCAGTGACAGATGGTCAAACAAGAGAGGAATGGAAAGGATTTGTGGAAACAAACAAAATACTCCAAAAAGACAAACCTATACCTGTAGATGGGATATGTGTAAGAGTAGGGTCAATGAGATGTCATAGCCAGGCATTTACTATAAAGCTAAAAAAGGAAATCCCTTTAGTAGATATAGAAGAAATTATAAAAAATGGTAATCAATGGGTAAGATTCATTCCCAATGAAAAAGAGATTACTATTAAATATCTTACTCCTGCTGCTGTTAGTGGGACGTTAGATATTGCTATTGGAAGGGTAAGAAAAATGAAATTGGGACAGAAGTATGTTGCCGCGTTTACTGTTGGGGATCAGCTTCTTTGGGGTGCGGCAGAGCCGATAAGGAGAGTTTTAAATATAATAATAGATTATTTAGATTAATATTGGATTATGGCAAAAAAAAGGATAATGATACTTGGGACAGGTAGTGATGTGGGTAAATCTATTATAGTAACTGCTATATGTAGAGTGTTTAAAAACAAAGGTATTAAGGTAGCACCTTTTAAAGCCCAAAATATGTCTAACAATTCTTATGTAACAGTGGAAGGTGGTGAAATAGGAAGAGCACAAGCGGTTCAGGCGGAAGCAGCAGGTGTTCTTCCATCAGTTCATATGAATCCTATTCTTCTTAAGCCATCTACAAACAGAGGGTCGCAAGTCATTGTGCAAGGAAAGGTATATGGTAATATAGATGTTGGAGAATACTATAAAATAAAATCTTTTTTAAAAGAAGTAATATTGGATTCTTATATGAAACTTTATAGAGAATATGATGTAATTGTAATGGAAGGTGCTGGAAGTTGCTGTGAAATGAATTTAAAAAAGCATGATATAGTGAATTTTCCTTTGGCAAAACAGACCAAAGCAGATTGTATTATTGTTGGTGATATTGATAAAGGAGGCATTTTTGCACAACTTATAGGAACATATTACCTTATGGATTCAAAAGAGAAGGAACTTACTAAAGGTTTTATTATAAATAAATTCAGAGGTGATCCTTCTTTATTTGAATCAGGAATAAAATACATAGAAGAATATACCTCTATACCTGTGTTAGCTTTAGTCCCTTATATTGAGGATATTCATATAAATGCGGAAGATTCTGTTGTTATTCAAAAAGAAAGACTAAATAAACGTATTCCTAAATCAGGCACAGTAAACATTGGTGTTTTACGATTGCCAGCTATATCTAATTTTACAGATATGGAGATATTAATGCATGAAAAAGATGTTATTCTAAATTATTTATTTGAGCCAGAAGAACTCACAGAAATTTATGATTTACTTATTATTCCTGGTACAAAAAATGCCATGGAAGATTGTATATGGATAAAAAGAAAAGGGTGGTATAAAAAGATTAAATGGTTTGTCCAAAATGGAGGTATGGTATTGGGTATATGCGGTGGATACCAGATTCTTGGAATAAAGATTAAAGATCCTAATAGTGTAGAATCTGATAAAAAAGAAGTAAAAGGCTTGGGTCTTCTTCCTGTAGAAACTATTTTATTTCCGGAAAAAACTGTTAGAAAAGTAACAGGTGTATGCCTTATTAATAATAAGAGAATAAAAGGCTATGAGATACATATGGGAAGGACAAAGCCTATTTATTCTGAAGGATCCCCCTATTTGAAATTAAGATATAATAATAAACATTGGATTGATGGCTGGATAAGCGATAATGGTAAAATAATGGGTACATATGTCCATGGAATAATGGATGCGTCAGGATTTAGAGAGGATTTGTTAAACAAGATACGAAAAAGCAAAGGGATTCCCCAAAAGAGATCAAGAAACACCAAATTATTCCGATTTAAAGAATATGATAGATTAGCCGATTCTTTTTTAAAAAGTATGAGGTCATCAGGATATGAATTATTTGACTTTATGTAATAAAAGACTTAATAAAAGCAATAGGATGTGATTTTGTAATTAAATATATTATGAAGTTAGATAAATATAATATAAAAATAAGATGTCCGAGATTAGGACATGAAGTAAGCTTTGACTATTGTAGAAAAGAGGACAGTGGACTTCCTTGTAATAGGGCATTAATATGTTGGGGAAATGTTTTTGATGTGGAAAGTATTCTAAAACAAGAACTTTCTTCAGATGATTGGAAAAAGATATTTGAAACTCCTCCAAAACCAAAACTTGTTTCTCTCTTAGAATTAATAAAACAGGCAAAAAAGCATAAGAAAGATACTTGACCTATTTGCAAAAATAATTAATCTTGTTTCAACAAAAAATAGGGGTGATAACATGATAAGAAAATTTACTGGATCATCTAAGTATGTTTTAGATGAAGAATTGGCAAAAATAGTTAATATTTCTATAGCTCTCGAGATGCCTCTTTTGCTAAAGGGAGAACCTGGCACAGGTAAAACAATGTTAGCTCATGCTATTGCAGAAGCCCTTAATATGCCTTTAATTGTATTAAATGTAAAATCGAGTATGAAACTTATTGATGCCCTTTATCAATACGATACTCTTACCAGATTAAATGATGCTCGCTTTGGAGATTCAAAAAGAGATGTAAGCAACATAGAAGATTATATAAGGATGGGAAAAATTGGGCAGGCATTTATTTCTGATAAAAGAGTTGTTCTTCTTATAGATGAGATCGACAAAGCAGATTCTGATTTTCAAGATGATATGCTGGATGTACTGGATCAAATGCAATTTGACATAATAGAAATAGATAAAACTATTAAAGCAAAACATAGACCAATTGTTATAATAACATCCAATGCAAAGAGAGATCTTTCAGATCCTTTTTTGGGAAGATGTATTTTTCATCATATACCTTTTCCTGAGCCTGATATGATGAGGAGAATAATAATTGTTCATTTTCCTAATATAACAAAAGATCTGATGGACAATGCTATAAGAGTATTTTATGAACTTAGAAATATAAGAGGCATTGAAAAAAAACCAGCTACCAGAGAACTTATTAATTGGATACGTGCTTTAAGAGCAGATCCTGATTTTAATATAAAGGATCTTATAAGAGGAGATGTTCCTTATTTGGGCGTTTTATTTAAAAAGAGTCCAGATCTATTTATTGCAAAAGATTATGTAGAAAGAAGAAGAGGGTATAAATAGACAAGACATGTTTACCAATTTTTTTTATTTATTAAGACAATTAGGCATTCCTGTTACTCCTACTTCATTTCTACAACTTCAAAAGGCTCTTAATTTAGGAATTATAAGTTCCTTAGATGATTTTTATGTTGCTGCTCGTTCTATATTAGTAAAAAGTGAAAGATATTTTGATCTATATGATCAGGCATTCGCACATTATTTTCAAGGAGCAGAATTAACAGAACCTGATGAATTGGAATTAAAAGAGATTGTAAAAACACTTTTGAATGAGTGGCTTAATGATCCAGATGGGCTTGCAGAGGTATTAGGAATTGATAAAACAGAAATACAGAAATTTAGTCCTGACGAGCTTGTGCAATATTTTTTAAATCGTTTAAAGGAACAGACAGAGGCTCATCATGGTGGAAATAAGTGGATAGGAACAAGAGGGACCTCACCTGTTGGACATTCAGGATATCATCCAGGAGGAATGAGGGTTGGAGGAGTTTCTCGCAATAAATCTGCTATTAAGGTAGCTCTTGATAGGAGATACAGAGATTATTCCCAGGAAGGCCCTTTAACCCAAAGCCAAATGGGAGAGGCATTAAAAAGATTAAAGCATCTTGTACCTGTAGGACCTAAAGATGTGGTTAATATAAGAGAAAGTATATATCAGACTGTAAAGAATGCAGGGGAGATAGAAATTGTCTTTGATAGGAGTTTGAAAGATAGATTAAAGGTGATTCTTGCTATTGATAATGGGGGTTGGTCAATGGAGCCATATGTAGAGGTGGTTCAAACTTTATTTAATTATGCCAGGGCACAATTTAAAGATCTTAAAGTATTTTATTTTCATAATACTATATATGATTTTCTTTGGGAAGATCCTCCCAGAAGAAAAAAGCCATTTAAAGTAGATGAATTAGTTAGATTTGATTCCAATACAAGATTTATAATTGTTGGAGATGCTAGTATGGCGCCATATGAACTTACGGCTACTGATGGATCTATACATATTGAGGAAAGAACTAATATACCAAGTTATAAAAGGCTTCAGTTTATTGCTAAAGTATTTCCTTATTCTGTATGGCTTAATCCAAAGGATGCAAGAGAGTGGCCATATGTTTACACTATTAATGTGATTAGAAAGATTTTTCCTATGTTTGAGCTTACATTAGATGGGCTTGAGAAGGCTGTAGATTATCTTATGAAAAAGAAGGCTGCTTAATTTATAGTGAGGTATATATGGAGCTACTGTTAGAAATAGGAACAGAGGAAATTCCATCAAGTTATATTCTTAATGGACTAAGACAATTGAAAGAGCTTTGTAAAAACATGTTAAATAATAATCGTATAGACTTTGGAGATATAGAAACATATGGTACACCGAGACGGATTGTTCTTATAATAAAGGATATAGCTGATAAACAAAAAGATACTGTTTTAGAGATTAAAGGGCCTCCAAAAAGTGTGTCTTTTGATAAAAATGGTAATCCTACAAAAGCGGCTTTGTCTTTTGTTAAAAAAAATGATGCAAAAATAGATGATATAGAAATTATCAAGACGCCAAAAGGAGAATATCTGTTTTTAAGACGTAGTATCGCGGGAGAACCTACTTTTGAGGTATTAAAGAAGCAGATTCCTATTATTATTTCCAATATATCTTGGCCAAAAAGTATGAGATGGTCTGATATTAATTTCTTTTTTGCTAGACCTATACATTGGATATTATGTCTTTTGGATAATGAGATTATTCCTTTTGAGATAGCAGGAGTAAAATCAGGGAATCAAACTCTGGGACATCGTTTTATGTCTTCAGGACCTTTGGTTATTAGAAATTTAGAGGACTATCTTAACAAGATAAAGGGAGCTTACATTATTTTAGATCCAGAAAAAAGAAAAGATATGGTTTTAGATTTAATAAAAAGAGCAGCATCAAGTATAGGTGGAATTCCAGACAGCGATCCAGAACTTTTGGATACTGTTTCAAATCTTGTAGAATATCCTTTCGCCATATGTGGAGGTTTTGCAAAACGTTTTCTCGAGCTTCCTGAGCCTGTGATTATAACCCCTATGAAAGAGCATCAGAAATATTTTCCAGTATATGATCACAATAAAAGGCTTATGCCTAATTTTATAGCAATAAATAATACAATACCTAAAAATACAGAATTGGTAAAAAAAGGGCATGAGCGGGTATTAAAGGCAAGACTTGCTGATGCTGAATTCTTTTTTAAAGAAGACCAAAAAATTCCTCTTGTTAATAGATTGGAGGAGTTAAAACATGTTATATATCATGCACAATTAGGTTCGTCTTATGAGAAGATAGAAAGATTTACAAAGCTTGCGGAATATATATCTAATATCCTTATACCAGAAAAAATCGAAGATGTACGCCTTGTATGTAGGCTGTGTAAATGTGATCTCGTAACTCTTATGGTTTCAGAATTTCCTGACCTTCAGGGTATTATGGGTAGAGAATATGCAAAGTTGGAAGGATATCCAAAACATATATGTGATGCTATTTATGAGCATTATTTACCTATTGGTTCTTTTGGGGAATTACCCAAATCTGAACTGGGGGCTATTGTGGGAATTGCTGATCGAATGGATACTATATGTGGATGTTTTGCAATCGGGATAAAACCAAGTGGTAGTGCTGATCCTTTTGGGCTGAGGAGACATGCTTTATCTATTATAAGAATAATAGAAAATATGAATTGGGATTTTTCTTTTAAAGATTTTTTAAATTATACATTGGATATATTAAAGGACACAATTAGTTTTAATTTGGATGTGGAGAGAGAGATTCTTATATTTTTTAAAGATAGATATAGATATATGATGATAAGGAAGGGATTTCCATCAGATATAATTGATGCTGTACTTTCTGTATCCTTTGATAATATCGCTTTGATAAAAGATAGAATAATTCAACTTCAAAATTTTATTCATCAATCAGAAAATTTTGAAGAAATTGTTTTAACAGCAAAAAGGGTAAGAAATATTTTAAATAAACAAAAAGATAAATATGAAGTGGATGAATCTTTATTTCAAATTATATGGGAAAAGAAATTATGGGAAAGTTATATCAAAATAAAAGAAAGGATGAATTATTATTTAAATAACAAGGATTATTTTAATGCTATAAAGCAGTTAAGTTATATAAAAAAACCTGTAGATGATTTTTTTGATAATGTTGAAATATTAACAAAAGAGAATAAAACATTAAGGACAAATAGGATAGCATTGGTTCAACATATTGAAATGCTTTTTAAAGAAATAGCAGATTTCTCTAAATTTCCTTATTAAATATCCTTCTTTTTCATGTTTATCCTTTTTTACAAGGATATATA
>CAZMNC010000016.1:0-26519 GCA_964567535.1 uncultured Desulfobacterales bacterium
TAATAAATATAAAATAGCATACCTCATTCTTAAGATGTCATCAAATGAATTTTTACTGGAAAAGAGTAGCAGCAGGTATTAGGTATTATAGAAATGCTTGCTAATCTGTGTAGGAAAGGAGATATTTGCATAAATATAAGAATACATGACCGCGATTACATCTGACATATCTCAACCAAAATTACAGCAGACCGATACTACCAGCTCGCAGAACAGCTTAAAAAAGAAGTTGTGAAAAAGCTCCCAGAACTCGCCTTTTATCAGACAGCACTGGTCAAAAAATATTAGACAGAAGAAATGGAGAGATCTCCGATCCCGTCTGAAGTTGCCCGATAGAAGATAGATAAGGATTTTTATGATGCGCCCGGCAGGATTCGAACCTGCGACCTTTGGATTCGTAGTCCAACGCTCTGTCCAGCTGAGCTACGGGCGCTTTTATACTAAAATAACAATATTTATCTAAAATTACAACTATATAAACCATATTTTTTTGCTATATATTTGTTAAATATTATTAGTATTGATATTATTATTCCCCATTGAAGAAGACAAGTTCCAATACTATATTTATGAAACGGGTTCCACCAGCCTTTAGACTCAAAAACCGCAATCGCTTTATAAAACCACCAACATATGAGGCTTATAAATTCTATTGGTATTAAGTACTTAACCAATATATCAAACCATGAACCAAGTTGTATTTTATTATATAATGTATTTATTAATTTGTTTCTAAATTTTGATATGCCATATTTGATAGAGGCAATAGTTACGAATAAACCTCCTATAAGAAGTCCAATTCCCCATACCCAATCCTGGTTGCATAAAAATTCTATATTTATAGCTGATGGTATTCCCATAATAAATCCTATAGCCCATATTAATAATGCAGCCTTTTTTCTTTTTATACCCATATCTACAAATATCCTTACTCCCAATTCTACCATGGCAATTAATGAGGAAAATGCTGCAGATGAAAGGGTGAGAAAGAATATAAAAATAAAAATATGGCCATAGTGCATTTTTTTTAAAAGAGAGGGAAGCCATATAAATGTGAGGCCTACATTTCCTGCTGAAGCAACTTTTAGAGCTTCATTATATGGAAGAAACGCAAAAAGTGTGCATATAACCGATATTCCAGCCAAAAGCGAGGCCAGATTATTTCCTAATCCAACAATAACAGAATCTAATACAATATCTTCTCTTTTTTTAGAATATACTGCATAGGTCAATATAAGACCCCAACCTGGACCCACAGACCATGCAGATTGAGATATAGCTTCAAGCCATGTCTTATAATTGAGTAAATTGTTAAATTGAGGCCAAAATAGAAATTTAAGCCCTTTACTTGAATCATTAAGCATTATTGCCCTAATAGCTGCTATAGTTATCAGCAGGAAAAGAAGAGGAATTAATATCTTGTTTATTCTTTCTACACCTTTTACTATTCCATATGAGATTACAATAGATGCTAATGAAATAGAGGTAAAATGAAAAAAAAGAGATTTATAACTATGTATAAAATTTTGCCATACAATGCTTGGATTTGAATGGAGGATATTACCTTTTAAAGAAAGTATCATATAGTTTATGCACCATCCTGTAACTACACTATAATAGAACATTATAGCCATTGTACAGAATGTAATAAAACCTCCCATCCAGCAAAATCTTTCTCCACAAATGATCCCAAATGCCTTTATAACCCCTGCCTTTGTTTTTCTGCCCATTGCAAATTCAATAATAATAATTGGTAATGACCAAACAAAAAGAGCTGTCATCCAAGCAATTATAAATGCTCCCCCTCCATTTTGAGCAGCTATTCTGGGAAATCTCCATATATTTCCTGCACCAATAGCCATCCCCAGAGCAGAGAATATGAATGCCCATCTTGATGTAAAATATTCGTTTTTCTGCATTTTGTTTTATTATGAAATAAGAGCTTGGACAGGTTTTAAGCCAAATGGATTGCCTTCTTCTATTGTTTTTAATACACTTCCACCACCTGTAAAATAGTAATACTCTTCTGGATTATCTAAACCTTTTAGATAAATTCCTGGACATAATTCTTTAAGTGCCTCAAGGGTATCTCCACCAGCAAATAGTTTGAGAGCAGATGCATTATTACCAATAAGTTCATATATAGCTTTAGAGCCACTGTAAAACCAAGGCATAAGACCCATTACTGCATTTATAAATATAGTATTTGCTGATGAGATTGTTTCTTTTAATTTGCTGTTTTTAAAAGAAATTGGAGAAATATCCACTATATAATTTGAGCCCCCTTTTTTTATAAGTTCTTTTATTTCAATCTCTTTGTATTTTCCTTCTATTTTTCCATCTAATATATCCGATTCGATCAGATGGCTCATTTCTATAATCTTTTTATTTTTTTTGTCTATTTCTATAAGATCTTTTGCAAGTTCTATATCTTCAGATGAAACCCCTTTTATATGAAGTTCATATTTTGCTGATATAAATGTATTATAGATAACTCCTCCCAAAATAAGAAAGTCTACTTTTTCATAAAGTGCCTTAAGAGGTCCTATTTTTGTATCGTACTTTGCACCTGCAATGATGGCTACAAATGGACGTTTTGGAGAAAGCACTTTATCTAAGTTATATAGTTCTTTTTGCATTAGTATCCCAGCATATGATGGGAGAAGTTTAGCTACATCATATGTAGATGCATGGGGTTGCCATGAACCAAATGCATCATTTATATAAACATCTGCAAGAGATGCCAGTTCTTTTGCAAATATTTCCCTTTCAGGTCCTTTAGCTTCCTCTCCTTGAAACCATCGAGTGTTGGGAAGATATATCATATCTATTTGCCCTTTTTCTAACTCTTTTAATCTTTCCTTTATAGAGTCTTCTATATGAAGGATGCCTTTATCAGAATCAATAGAAAAATTTGGAACATGTATTGTTAAAGGTAATTTTTTTTTCATATATTGGACAATAGGAAGCACAGAATTATCATTACTACATCTTATTGATCCTGTTTTTTTATCTCTTGGCCTTCCAATATGTGTCATCAATATTGGCTTGCCCCCCTTTTTGGCAATTTCATATAAAGTGCCAAAAGTAGAGTCAATTCTATAAGGATCTTTGATTTTTCCATTTTTTACTACATTATGATCAACACGTACTAATACCCGCTTATCCTTAATATTAGCATCTTGGATAAGTCTTAAGCCTTTCATTTAAGACACTCCTTTTATCACTTTATGCAGCTTTTGCAAGTTTTCTTGTAAGCTTTTTTAGTCTATTAATCTTTCTTCTGAGTATTTCCACCTTTTTTTTATCTTTATTTTTTACTGCTTTTTCCTTTTCTTGTTTTAATTGAGCAATCTTTTTCTTTACTTCTTTTATCTTTTCCTTTCCACCTTTTGGTACTTTTTCTTCTTTTATTTCAAGAAAATCTTTTAGTATTGTCACAAGTTGATCCTTTTTCATAGCATGAACACCAGTTACACCAGGTATTTTCATGGCTATTTCTCTTAATTCAGGTGCTGTCATTTTATCTATATTTTTATCTTTAACCAATTCCCTAATTTCATTTTGTAATTTTTCATATTCTTTTTCTGCCTTTTCTTCTTCAGTAAGTTTATCTTCCATCATTATTCCTCCTCTCCTATTTTTTTAATCTTTTTCATAAAAGGTATTAATAAATCAATAGGAATAGGGAAAAGAGTAGTTGAATTTCCCTCTGCCGCTATTTCCCTAAGGGTCTGCAGATATCTCAATTGTAATGCTTCTGGATGTTTTTGTATTATTCCTGCTGCTTCTGCAAGCCTTGCTGCTGCTTGGTATTCTCCTTCTGCATTTATAACTTTTGCTCTTCTTTCCCTCTCTGCCTCTGCTTGCCTTGCCATTGATCTTTGCATTTCTTCTGGTAAATCAATATGTTTCAATTCCACAGTAGTTACTTTTATTCCCCATGGATCAGTATGTTTGTCTAATATACTTTGTAATTTGGTATTTATATGTTCTCTTTCTGATAATATTTCATCTAACTCAGCTTGCCCACATACACTTCTTAAAGTAGTTTGGGCAAGCTGAGAGGTGGCAAACAGATAGTCTTCTACTTCTATCACAGCTTTAGTAGGATCGACAACCCTAAAATACACAACTGCATTTACTTTTATAGAAACATTATCTTTTGTTATTACATCTTGAGATGGAACATCCATTGTGACAAGTCTGAGGCTTACTTTTACCATTTTATCAATAATAGGTATAAGTATAATAACTCCAGGTCCTTTTGTGGTTATAACTCTACCAAGCCTGAATATTACACCTCTTTCATATTCTTTTAATATCCTTATTGCTTGGCTAAAAAACATGGCCAAAAATATAATCACTACTATATAAAACATAAATCATCCTCCTTTTATTAGGAATTAATCTCTTTTTTTACTTCTAATGTCAATCCTTTAATGTTTTTTACTTCAATTTTATTTCCTGGTTGCAATTCATCATCTGATATAGCATTCCAATATTCTCCATGAACAAATACTACCCCTTTACCTCTTTCCCATTTTTCCACGATCCCTTTTTCTCCTATTAGCGCTTCTATGCCTGACTTTGGAGTTACACTATGTGCCTTTATTGCAAGATATGTGGCCATCATAAAAAATCCTGTAAAAACTGCAACTGTTGGAATTATTATCTTTAGTGATACTTTCATATTGTCAAACATCATCATAGAACCTAATAAAAGAGATATAATTCCTCCTATAGAGAGGAGACCATAGCTTGTAATCTTTACCTCTAATATAAACAATATTATAGCAAGTGCTATTAACATAAGGCCTGCATAATTAACAGGTAATGTGTGAAATGCATAAAATGCAAGTATAAGTGAAATAGCGCCTAATACTCCTGGAAGTATTGCTCCTGGATGTGCAAGTTCAAAATATAGTCCTGTAAGGCCTATCATCATAAGTATATAGGAAATATTTGGATCACTTATAGTACTTAGAATTTTATCTCGCAGATTTGGTTTGTATGCAATTATATTAATTCCTTTTGTATTAAGAACTATTTTCTTTTCATTTATAAGAACTACAGACATCCCATTGATTTTTTTAAGAAGCTCATCTATATTATTTGCAATAATATCTATGACATGTTTTTTTAATGCTTCTTCTGCAGTTATAGATACACTTTCTCTGATAGCTCTCTCTATCCATTCAGCATTTCTATGCCTTTGGTTTGCAATTCCCCTTGCGTATGATGCCATATCATTAACTACTTTTTCAGACATAGTTTTGTTTATTTCCTTCCCTCCAATCCCAACTGGGTGAGCAGCTCCAATATTTGTGCCCGGTGCCATTGCAGCAATATGAGCAGATATAGTTACAATAGCTCCTGCTGATGCCGCTCCCGCACCACTTGGAGCCACATAAACTATTACTGGTACATTAGAATTCAATATTGCTTTTATTATCTGCCTCATAGAACTTCCAAGTCCACCAGGAGTATCAAGTTGTAAAATTACAATATATGCCCCTATTTCATTAGCATATTTTATGCCTCTTACAATATAGGCTGCTGATCCAGGATTTATTGGGCCTTCAAGTTTTAGAAGTAATGCAATTTTTTGGGAATCATTTGCTTTGCAAATGGAAATAAATACTATGGTAGCTAATAATATTAAACTACTGATTTTAAGGATTCTTTTTAACATCTAAGCTTAACTTCTCCATTACTTTTTTTATATCATCCCATACAAACCTTTTTGCAGATGGATTTCTCAATAAATATGCAGGATGGAATGTAGGCATAACTGAGATATTCATATATGAGTACCAGTTTCCTCTGTGTTTTGTTATCTTAAAATCCGCCCCAAGAAGTGTTTGAGCAGCAATTTTACCTAAGGTACATATAACCTGTGGTTTTATGATTCTGAGTTGAACTTCCAAAAAAGGTAGGCATGCCTTTATTTCATCTTGCTCAGGATCCCTGTTTCTTGGAGGCCTGCATTTTACTACGTTGCATATATATACATCTTTTCTATCTAAACCCATTGCTTGTATTATCTTTGTAAGTAATCTACCAGCTTCTCCTACAAATGGTTTTCCTGCTATATCTTCTTCTCTACCAGGTGCTTCCCCAATAAATACCAAATCTGCTTTTGGATTCCCTTCTCCAAATACTATATTTTGTCGGTTTTTATATAGTTTACATCTTGTACAATCATTTATATATTGAACTAATTCGTTTAAATCCTTTATTTGAGATAATATCTTATCTTCCATTGCATTTTTTCCTAAAAGGTATTTTATAGCATCATTATCTAAAATTGGCATTATATCTATTTCTGCATAATAATATGCTGTCTTTTTTAACTCTCCTATAAGACTATATAATTCCTTTTTCATGTAAAAGTTCCTTTACCTTATCTAAGATAAGATTTGCCAATTCATCTTTTTTTAAAAGAGGAGTCTCTTCTATTTTACCATCTTTAGATATTATTTTTGCTATATTAGTGTCTACTTCAAAACCTGCATCTTTTCTTGAAACATCATTTGCTACAATCAAATCAAGATTTTTTCGGTAAAGCTTTTCTTTTGCATTTGTAATGAGTTTTTTTGTCTCGGCTGCGAAACCCACAAGTATTCTATTATCTTTTATTTTGCCTAATTCTTCTAATATATCAGGATTTTTTACAAGACTTAATGTTACATGTCCTTGTTCTTTCTTTATTTTATCTGAAGCTGAATATTCAGGTCTAAAATCTGCTACAGCAGCTGCTTTTATAACTACATGACACATTTGCCACTTTTCTAATACCTTCTTTCTCATTTCTTTTGCTGTTTTTACTTGATATATTTCAATTCCTTTAGGAGGCTTAAGCGTACTAGGGCCACTAATTAATATTACTTTTGCTCCTCTTCTTTTAGCCATTTTTGCAATAGAGTATCCCATTTTTCCACTGGATCTATTAGTAATATATCTGACTGGATCTAAAGGTTCTATTGTTGGGCCAGCAGTAACAATTATTTTAACCCCAGACAGATCTTTGGTGGTGAGAATATCGTTTATTTCTTCAAATATTTCTTCTGGTTCAGGAAGTCTTCCAGCTCCTACAGCACCACATGCAAGTTTTCCATGCTCAGGATCAATGATTCGAAAGCCTATTTCTTTTAGTATCTTTAAATTATCTTGCACTATAGGATTTAAAAACATTTGTGTGTTCATAGAAGGACAAATCATTACCTTAGCAGTGGTAGCCAGTACCATTGTTGAAATAAAATCATCTGCTATTCCATGAGCAAGTTTAGCTATTATATTTGCAGTAGCAGGAGCTATTACAATAAGATCAGAATCTTGTGCCCACAAAATATGTTCCATATTCTTTTCGTGTTTGAACATATCCCATATTACTTTATTTCCTGAAAGTACCTCAAAAGTTAAAGGTGATACAAAATTAACAGCATTTTTAGTCATAGCTACTCTAACATAAAATCCCTCTTTAACTAAAAGTCTTACTAATTCTGCTGTTTTATATGCAGCAATACCTCCTGAAATTCCTATGACTATTTTTTTACTAATCACTTTTGTTGCTCCTTAGTGCCTTATTTTTTAGTAGAAAAAATTTTACAATCAATATAAAAATTAATTATAGTTTATTTTTTCTCATAAAAATCAAAGTTATGCAATCAACTAAATCCATCTTTTTGGAATAATCAAGAAATTACTTTTACTGCAACAAATATAGTACTTCTTATAGCAGGTGAAACAGGATTTATATAGGGACACCAGAAGTTATAAGTATTACCTCTTATATAAGTCAAAGGAAAAAATTTGTTATTGCAGCACCTGCAGGCAAAACATACTCAAGTGAGATAAAAATTGCTATTGAATGATTTGAATTTCATAAACTCTTTTAAGATAAAACAAAGTCTTTAGTAGCTAATAAGTGCTATGACAGTGTATAAGTTGTAAAAGATTGATAAATATAAGATAGAGGTATTTCCAGCCATAAAAATACAAAACTTAAGGGATTCCTTCAATATGGAGGATGAGACAATAGTGGAAAAAATGTTATATAATATGGCTTTGGTTATGTTGTTTATTTTGTGGTTTTTTTAAGCATTTCTCATTTAAATATAAAGATAAAGGGATTTTTCAAACAGGCTTAATTCTTTCTTGACAATAGGGCTATAAATTAGCATCCTTGATTTGATTAAAATATAAAAAGTAAAAAATATGAGCTTTACTTTTAAACAGCTAGAGGTATTTTGTAAGATTGTAGAAACAGGAAGTTTTTCAAAAACAGCAGATGAAGTATGTCTGACCCAGTCATCTGTGAGTGAAAGGATCTCAACTTTAGAAAAGATAATAGGCTCAAAATTGTTTGACAGGCTGGGTAGAAAAATAGTTCCTACAGATGTTGGAAAGCTACTCTATGAAAATGCTAAAAAGCTTTTGGAAGATAAAGATAAAATATGCGTTGAAATTCAAGACTTCTTAGGAGTAAAGACAGGTGAACTTAACATTGGTGGGAGTACAATCCCAGGTGAATATATATTACCTGGAGTTATAAAAAAGTTTAACGATATTTATCCCCTTATTAATACAAATCTATTAATATTTGATTCTAAAAAGATTCAGGAAATGGTACTTGATGGAAAACTTCATCTTGGGATTGTAGGCTTTATTTCACCTGATCAAAATATAGAACAGATAAGACTTTGGAGAGATGAGCTAGTTATAGCTGTTTCAAAGGATCATAAGTGGAGTGGCATGGATGAGATAGATTGGAATGATTTGGAAAAAGAACCTTTTATTTTGAGAGAGCCTGGTTCAGGAACATTGAGAACAGTAGAAAATTATTTAAAAAAATTATTACCTTTTTTTCCAAAGAATATAAATATAATCGCACGTCTAGGCTCTTCAACAGCAGTAAAAGAAGGAGTAAAAGCGGGTCTTGGAATATCTATACTTTCTATAAAGGCATTGAGCACAGAAATAAAGGCAGGTTTTATTCATCCTATTAGAATAAAAGGAATAAAAATGGTAAGGTATTTTTATCTTATATTAGATAGGAGACGTTCTAAAAGTCCAGCAACTAAGGCATTTATAGAGTTTTTAAAAGGAGAAAAAATATCGTGAATATGAGTAATTATGAAAAGATTATATCTGAAAATCTTAGCAAACTTTTTTCTAGAAAATCTGATTCTGAGATCTATATTAAAGCTTTTGGTGAAGAATGCATAATAAGGCCAGATGGAATACTGATAAATGGCATAAGAGAAATAAGTCCAATAGGTATTATAATTTCTGTGTATTCCCTTTATGCTGATGATAAAGAGCTTATACTTGAACCTTTTATTTCTTTAAAAGATATGCCTGAAAGCAGGTTATATCATGGTGCATTTCATGAAAATGTGGAAATACCTCTTGTTTCTTATGTACAAGCTATATATGATAAAAGATATCTTCTTATAAATAGAATGGGGATAAAGGGGAAAGAGTATAAATTTAAAGACACAGGAGATTTTTCATTGGTCTTATTTCCTCTTCCAAAGATAGCTTTAAGATATATATTCTATTTTGAGGATGATGAATTCCCTGCATCTGTTACATGCTTATATTCCAATAATGCATCCTCTTTTTTGCCTGTAGATGTGCTTGCTGACCTTGCTGAATATACATCTAAAAAGATTATTGATATTATTCGGTCTGAACAATATCATGAATGATGATATAAAAAGGATGATAAAAGCCCTTGGTTTTTTAAGTACCATTGGCATAGCTATGGCTTTATCTATAGCTATAGGTGCATTTATTGGATATCATTTAGATGAATATTTTGATACAAGACCTTGGTTTTCGTATATATTTCTTGGTATTGGTATAGCAGCAGCATTTAGAAGTCTTTATGTCCTGTATAAAAGAGGGAAAAAAGAATTGGAGTAATTTTTTTAATGCTTTGGGAGGATTTATATAAAACCTTAAACAGTATTAATATAATAGTAGTTATTATTTGTGGCTTTTTTTTTAATATTTTTATGAGACCATTATTTACTTTCAGCTTTTTAATAGGTGCTGCACTTGCTTTATTGAATTTCCACTTCATGCAAAAGGGCATAAGATCATTTTTCTTAAAAAATGGGATTTTTATAGGTAGTAAAATAGCACTGATTTCAAAATTTTATTTTAGACTTGCAATTATTGGGATTATTATTTATATACTGCTTGGCAAAAATGTGGATGTGATAGGATTATTATTAGGTCTTTCAATAATTATGTTTGGTATTTTAATATTAGGTATATATCATGGAATTAAATTTTATAGAATAGATAAAAAGAGGGGCTGAGGATATTATGGAACATCATATATTTCTTTTTTTAGATTCCATATTGTCTGTTTTAGGATATGGACGTTTTGCTCATCAGTATTCTCATATAGTGCATACGTGGTTTGTAATGTTAATACTAATTGTTTTTTCTCTTATATTTGTTAGGGGTGTACAACTTTTGCCCAAAAAAGGCCAGCTTTTTTTTGAGATTCTTATAGAGAAAATAGAAAATTTTATGGTAGATATCTCAGGCCCTGAGGGTAAATTTTTCTTTCCATTTATTGCCACTCTTTTTATTTTTATATTTGCAGCAAATTTATTAGGACTTATTCCAGGATTTGAGTCTCCTACTGCAAATATTAATACAACTCTATCTATGGCCATATGTACTTTTATATATACTCATATAATAGGTGTAAAATTTCATGGAATAAAATATGTAAAGCATTTCTTAGGTCCTGTATGGTGGTTAACTCCTCTTATGCTACCCATTGAAATAGTTAGTCATTTTGCAAGAATATTATCTCTAAGTGTGCGATTGTTTGGCAATATATTTGGTAAGGAGATGGTACTTGCTATACTTTTTATGCTTGCGGGGCTTTATTTGGCTCCCCTGCCTATAATGTTTTTGGGATTACTTGTAAGCTTTATTCAAGCTCTTATATTTATGGTTTTAGCTATACTTTACTTTGTGGGAGCTATGGAAGAAGCACATGCTGCTGAATAAAAAGGAAGAAGGCCGCATTCAAAACAAATTAAACAAAGAAAGGAGGTGTATTATGAAAAAGCTTATATCAGTAGGGGGTCTTACAGTTCTTTTTCTGACATTGGCTATTTCTCCTGCTCTTGCTGCAGGAAATGAACTGGTATCTGCTTGTGGACTTATTATATTTGCTGCTATTGCTATAGGATGTGGCTTTGGTATAGGTATTGCTGCCCTTGGAACTGGTATTGGTATGGGAAATGCTATTAATGGTGCTCTTCAGGGAACAGCTCGAAATCCTGAGGCAGGCGGCAAAATAATGACCACTATGATTATTGGTTTAGCTCTTATTGAATCTTTATGTATTTATGCATTAGTAATATGTTTTATCCTTGTTTTTAAGATCCCCGATCTTTCAAAACTTTTTGAAATTATCCTTAAATCCCTGGGTGGAGCTTAAAAATTAGGGGGATATTGCTTTATATATTTATGAGGCAATATCCCCACCAAATATTTTCTTCAAAAAAATACCTGTATATGAATACTGATTTTTAGCTAATTCTTCTGGGGTGCCAGATCCTATCAAAAAACCACCTTTGTCTCCACCTTCTGGACCAAGATCAATTAAATAATCACATAACTTTATTACATCTAAATTGTGTTCTATTATAATCACTGTGTTTCCTAAATTAACTAATCTATTTAGGATATGCATTAATCTTTCAATATCTGATTGATGAAGGCCAATTGTGGGTTCATCCAGTATGTATATTGTTTTTCCTGTTGATTTTTTACTAAGTTCCTTTGCAAGTTTTAATCTTTGGGCTTCCCCTCCTGATAGAGTATTTGCAGGTTGTCCAAGTTTTATATATCCAAGTCCTACATCTATCAGAGTAGATAACTTATTTTTTATAGGAGGTATATTTTTGAAAAAAATAAATGCTTTTTCCACTGTCATATCAAGTACATCAGCAATACTTATCCCTTTATATTTAATTTCTAAGGTATCCCTATTAAATCTTCTTCCATTACACGCATCACACACAACATATACATCTGGCAAAAAATCCATTTCAATTTTTATTATTCCATCGCCTTTGCATGTTTCACATCTTCCCCCTTCTAAATTTAGACTGAATCTGGATGGTTTATATCCTCTAATTTTTGCCTCTGGAAGCATAGAAAATAGATTTCTTATATGGTAAAAAATTCCTGTATACGTAGCAGGATTTGACTTAGGAGTGTTCCCTATCGGATTTTGGTCTACATATACTACTTTGTTAATATATTCTATACCTGTTATATTTTCATATTGGCCCTCTTTTAAATCTGTTTTATAAAGCCTATTACTTAAAACAGGATAAAGAATATCCTTTATTAATGTACTCTTTCCAGATCCAGAAACACCTGTAATACAAGTTAATGTTCCCAATGGTATTCTAACATCTATTCCTTTTAGATTATGCTCTTTCGCACCTTTTATTGTCAAAAATTCACCACTTCCTTTTCGTCTATGAGAAGGAATGGATATTTTTCTTTTACCATATATATATTCTGCAGTAATACTCTTAACACTGCGCATTTGTTTAGGAGTGCCTTGGAATATCAATTTTCCCCCTTTTTCTCCTGCACCAGGACCTAATTCCAATATATAATCTGCATTTTTTATAATTTCTGGTTCATGTTCTACAATGAGAACGGTATTTCCTAACTCTTTTAGAGATGAGATAGAATTCAGCAATTTTATAGTATCTCGAGGGTGAAGCCCTATTGTGGGCTCGTCCATTATATAAAGAACACCAGAAAGATCAGTGCTTAGCTGAGTAGCCAGTCTTATTCTTTGTTCTTCTCCTCCTGATAATGTAGCAACTGATCTATTTATTGAAAGATATTCCAGATCCATTTTTATTATAAAGCTAAGTCTTCTTTTTATTTCATTTATTATTTTACCGACTATAATTGATTCTTTTTGAGTGAGTTTTATATTATCAAAGAATAAATACAATTTATTTAACGATATATTACTTAATTCTGATATGGATTTTCCATTTATCTTTATACAATTAGATAAAGATTTTAGTCTTGTACCACTACATTGAGGACAAGTACTGCCTTTATATACTCCAAGTCCTGAGCATAAGGGACATGCTCCTTTTGGGTTATTAAAAGAAAAAATTTGAGGGCTAATTTCTTGTACTTGAAAACCACATTTTGGACAAATAGATTTTTTGGAAAAAAATATTTCTTTTTCTTTTATTACATCTACAATAAGTATCCCATTAGAGATAGAAAGGGCAAGTTCAATAGAGTCTGTAAGCCTCTTTTCTATGCCATCTTTTAATATTAACCTATCTATTACAACTTCTATGTTATTTGCTATATTTTGTTGGTTTTTATTCATATGAATTTCTTCATCTAAGGATATTACTAATCCATTTAATCTTATTCTGGTAAAACCATCTTTTCTAAGTTTATCGATTATGTTTTTATGAATTTCATATATTGGTGATAATATCTGAATCTTTTTTCCATTACCTAAATTCATAATCTGATCCACCATCTCCTGAATAGTAAAGGAAAGGATTTCTAAGTTGCAGTTAGGACAATAGGGTTTCCCTATCTTTGAAAATAATAGGCGCATATAATCATATATTTCTGTAGTAGTTCCAATAGTTGATCTTGGATTTTTGGAAGATTCCCACTGTTTTATGCATATTGCAGGTGGCAGTCCTTCTATTATATCTACATCAGGCCTTTCTATTTGTTCTATTAACCAGCGTTTATAATATGATATTGCCTCTATATATCTTCTATATGACTCTTTATATATAGTGTCAAAAGCAAGAGAAGATTTTCCTGAGCCAGACGGTCCTGTTATAACAACTATTTTATTTTTAGGTATATTCAGAGATATTCCTTTAAGATTATGCTCTTTTGCTCCTATTATTTTTATAAACTTTGACACCATAATTCTAAACTCTCTTACAAGAATCTAAAAAATGTTAAATGTTATTTATATATACAATTTGAGTTATATGTTTTTGTGCACTTAATATAAATTATACTGTATACTATTGTATATTATTAAATAATTTAAAAGAAGATAGCAGTATATTACAAAAATATAAAATTTATCTATTTTTAATTTATCTATTTTTACATTAAAAGTTTCTTTTTCCGGTTTCTTGCTATTGAGACTGCTATTTTTATTGCGGCTTTAAGGCTTGAGGGATCAGCTTTTCCTGTGCCTGCTATATCATAAGCTGTTCCATGATCAACAGAGGTTCTTATTATAGGAAGCCCTAATGTAATGTTAACTGCATCTGAAAAATGGATAAGTTTTAGTGGTATGAGCCCTTGGTCGTGATACATGCTTATGACAACATCAAATTCACCATTTAACGCTCTACAGTATATAGTGTCCGGTGGAAAAGGGCCATATATATCAATGTTAGCATTAATCTTTATTCTTTCTATTGCTTTAGCTATAGTTTCTTCTTCATTACCAAATAGTCCCCCTTCTCCTGCATGGGGGTTTAATCCAGCAACAGCAATTTTAGGATAATCTATATCAAAATCTATTACAAGGGCTTTAGATGTTATGGAAATAGTTTTATATACTAATTCTTCAGTAATCATATGGGGCACATCTCTAAGTGCACAGTGGATAGTAACAAGACTTACTTTTAGCCTTTCTCCTGCTAACATCATAACATAATCTTTTGTCCTAGTTAGATAAGCTATAAAAGGGGTATGGCCATCATAATAAAAACCTGCTTGATGCATTAAGTATTTGTTTATAGGGCAGGTAACAATAGCATCTATCTTTTTTTGTATTGCAAGATTAACAGCATATTCTATATAAGAAACCATAGCTTTTCCTGCCTCCATATATGGCTGACCAGGAGTATATTCTTGTAATGATGATAGGTTTATAAGATTAAATCTTTCATATGAAAAAATACCTTTGGATGGATCATGAATAATATCTACAGAAGTTCCATTGCTGATTCCCAATTTTTCCATAGCATGGCATATTATATTTCTGTCTCCTATTATGACAGGATTGCATATATTATATATATTTTTATCTGATAAAGCTTTTATAATAATTTCAGGACCTATACCTGAAGGATCTCCCATTGTGATTCCAATAAAAGGAAGTTCATTATTTAGATGCATTTTGGTATGCCTCTTCAATACGCTTTTTGATATAATTTATATAGTCTCTATCCCATTCTTCAAAATCAAAACAATATCCATCTTCCCCTTGAAGCCCATTAGGAATTAAATTTCCTCTTTGTTCTGGATCTGTTATCATATCTCCATAAAAACAAATAGAAAGCCATCTATTTGATGGATCATCATCAATAACATCTATCATAACAAATAAATCTCTTTTTGTTTGGTTGTAGTGTTTTGCTCTTAATGAATAAGTTATTCCTGGTCTGGGATTAAATGTAAGATTTATTTTATCTTTTGAATTAAGCAGATCCGTTAATTCTATAAATACCTTTTTTATGGGACAATCTTCCCACTTATTTATAAAATCTTTTAACTCTTGCATTTTGAGCCTCCTGGTCTATATCTAATAATTGATTAATTAATGAAATTATAGCATTGTGTCAATATTTAGGAATAATGGTGAATAAAGTTTTTCTTGCCTTTTTTAATAAGACATATTATTTTCGGTGCAAATCTATAATGGAGTAAAAATAAATGAAAGTAGAGAAAATAGTTAGCGGAGTATATTTTATAGCTGGTGAGGATGAATTTCTGCCTGATTCCCATATCTATATATTGGGAGAATTTGATTCTCATGATCTTACTATGGTAGATGTGGGTCTTTTTGGAAAAGGAGTAAAAAAAATAAAGGCTATAAAAGATGCAGGTATTAATTTATCTGATATAAAAAGAGTAATAATGACCCATACACATTTGGATCATTTGGGTGCCTTTAAAGAGATAATTGAACAAATACCCAATGTGGAACTTTGGGTTCATAAAACAGAAGCAGATCAACTTGAAACTGGTGATGAGAGAACCATTTATGGTATGGAGATGTTTAGGCAAATGTTTCAAACACAATTTGGAATAAAACCAGGGGAATTTAAATTTAAAGTTCATAAAAAGTTAGAAGGGGGTGAGTCTCTAAATTTAGGTGGTATGAAATGGAGAGTCATTCATGTACCTGGTCATTCTAAAGGTAGTATTGCTTTATATAACCCTCATAAAATGATCTTAATTCCTGGAGATGTAGTATATGCTGATTATAATATAGGTAGATTTGATTTGTTTGGAGCAAGTGGGCAACAGCTTAAAGAATCGCTTTTTTCTCTTGCAGAATTAAAAGTGAAAATACTTCTTCCTGGACATAATAGAATAGTAAAAAATGTAGAGCATGAATATATACTAAAGACTGCCAGGCAATGGGAGCCTTACCTTTATTAGTAATATTAATGAAGTTAAAGTTTATTTTTACTTTTTTAAATAATATTTATGACTATAACCTCTAGATGTAATCATAAAATTGTCATGAACTTGAGTAGTAGAATTTCCTATTATTAAGATAGTTCTCATATCTACTATATCTTGTTGTATAGATTCTAAGGTTGTTATTATAACATTTTCATTTTCTCTTGTAGCATCTTTTACAATACCAACCGGGACCTCAGCCCCTTTTTTGTCTTTTATAAGATTAATTATCTGATTAAACTGATCTTTTCTTTTATTGGATCTGGGATTGTATAGGACAATTACAAAATCTCCTTCTAATGCTAACATTATCCTTTTTTTTATTAACTCCCAGGGTGTCATAAGATCGCTTAGGCTAATCACTGCAAAATCATGCATAATAGGTGCTCCAAGAAGTGCTGATGCAGCACAAAGTGCAGGCACTCCTGGTATAATTTCCAAGTCGACCTTATTAACTATATCTTCCATTACCAGCAATTCAAGTATAAGCCCTGCCATACCATATATTCCAGGATCTCCCCCGCTTACTATCACAGTATCTTTTCCTTCTTCTGCATTTTGTATAGCAATTTTACATCTTTCAACCTCTTTCATCATACCAGTAGATATTACCTTCTTTTTTTTTAGCAAGTTCTTATCCAGTAGTTCAATGTATGTAGTGTATCCTACTATTACCTGAGCTTTTTCTATGGCATATAATGCCTTTTTTGTAAAATATGATATTCCTCCGGGTCCTATTCCTACGACCTTTAATATCCCTTTTTTTTGAGGGCTACTGCTATTGTTACATTTTTGAACTTTTGTTTTGGTACGAGAAGATTTCCCATTTTTGCACTTATTATTGCTGATGCCTCGCATACACTTTCTGTCCCCATATATTTTTTTGAAAATTTAGAAGGATTTGGAACACTTATTAAACTAAGCTCTTCCGATGAAAAAAAATTAATGGGTATTTTTATATCATTTATAAATTCTAAAAGGCCTTTTTCGCATTTTTTTTTATTTATGGTTGCAACTGAATTTATTGCATGAAGATTTAAATTAAACCTCTGAAATACAGTTTCAAGAGCCCTTTTTATTTCCAATTTTTCTATTCCTTTATTACAACCTATTCCTACCACAAGAATTCTTGGCACAATAATAAGTTTTTTTTTCAAGATATCTGTTTTTTTATAAGAAATCCATATGCCAGGTATGTGTTTATTCCACTCTATTTCTTTTTTAACTGTAATAATATAAGGGTAATTTAAAGGGAATATATTATTTGGATCAAATAATTGTATGGAATCTCCTTCAAGCATAGCTGAACTAACTTCTTTTAAAGCATAGATGTTGCTTATATACATACCTTTTTTCTTTGCAATCATATCAACAGGAGTTAGCCCTTCTGTATCTGTAGCTGTAGTTATCACTGGAGTAGCTTTTATATGCTTTGCTATTTTATTACAAAGTTCATTTGCACCTCCTATATGTCCACTTAAAAGACTTATGCAATATCTTGCATTTTGATCAAGGACTACTACTGCAGGATCGGTTTCCTTTGATACTATGTGAGGGGCAATACTTCTTACAGCAATTCCCATTGCTGTTATAAATATATGTTCCTTGTACATAGAAAAGGTCTTTGATACAAGTGAAGAAAGTTTGTTAAAACAATATGAATCAAAATTTTTTTTAATCTTTTTATGTACATAAAGATCTCCACCAATAAATTCTCTTATCTTTTGACCTAATTCAGCTCCTTTTGATGTAAGGGTATATATAGCTATATTTTTATGAACCTTTTCTAAATTCATGAGAGAACTCTGAAGTATATAATTTTGAAAATTTTGCTTTTTCTATCTTAGGAATTACTAAAAATATAGTTTGCCTTTTTATTTTTTCTTTCTCCACTATCTTGTCCATATCCTTCAAATTGCATCTGATTATCTTTTGATCTGGCCATCCTATCTTATGCCCTATGATTACTTGGGCAGTCTCATTATATCCTCCTTTTATAAGTTCATCTTTTACAACAGATGGATTAAGTGATGACAGGTATATAGCTATAGCGGCATTGTGGGATGCAAGTCTTTTAAGTCTTTGTTTTTCAGGAACAACAGTTTTTCCTGATGTCCTTGTAAATATAACGGTCTGGATAGATTCTGGAATAGTTAGAGAAACTTTTGCTTCTGCTGCTAATGCAAATGCTGCTGTAATACCAGGTACAATCTCATATGGAATCGCGTCTTTTTCCAGCAAAAACATTTGCTCATTTATTGCTCCATATACAGATGGATCACCAGAGTGAATTCTTGCTACTATGTTACCTTGAGCTACTGCTTCTACCATGCATTTGTAAATTTCATTAATGTTCATGCGAGAAGAATCTAATATTTTTGCTTTGTTATTTATTGGTGTTATAAGCTGTTTTGGTACAAGGGATCCTGCATATATAATAAGGTCTGCTTTTTGTATAATCTTTTTTGCCTTAACAGTAATAAGCTCTGGATCACCAGGGCCAGCCCCAATAAAATACACCTTTCCTATTTTCTTCATAATGCTTTCTCCGCTTTTATAATAAAAATGGGATTTAAAGAAATTAAAGCAATACTTTTTGCAATTGGATTTGATTTTGAAACTACCACCTGAATTAATTCAAATTTCCAGCTATTTTTGTGGAAAAAGGATATTGCTTTTGTCAAGCTTTCTATAAGGGCAATGTTCATTACTATTATGCCTTTGTTTTTAATATGCTTACCTACATATTCAAGTATCTCTGGATTTTTAGAAAGTCCTCCTCCAATAAAAACTCTATCAGCCGCAGGTAAAGTTTTAAGACACTCAGGGGCTTTTCCAAATATTGGTTCCACAATATATGCCTTTGCTTTTTTTATGTTTTGTCTTATCATATGAATCCTTTTCAAGCTTTTTTCAATGCAAAATATCTTTCCGTTTCTAGCAATAGCAGAACATTCTATTGCTATAGAACCACAACCTCCACCAATATCCCATATGATACTATTTTTATTTAAATCTAGTTTTGAAATAGAAATAGCTCTTATTTCTCTTTTTGTAATAAGTCCTTGTTCATGAATATAGAATCCATCTTCCATCCCTACTTTTATATTTGCTGGTTTTGAAAAAGCTTTTCTTTTTAATACCACGAAATTTAATTGAGAAAAGTGATTATTTAATACATCTTTTATGTCAAATTCTCTTATTTTCTCATCACTTGTACCAAGATCTTCAAGAATTATCATAGAAAATTCTTTTATATCCCTTTTTATAAGTTCATCTGCAATTTTTTTTGGTCCTGATGTGTTATCTGTATATATTCCTATAGCCTCATAATTCATCATAGCAGATAATATAGGAAAGAAGTCTTTTTTTCCATGAAGGGAAACAACTTTCATTTGGTCAAATGATATTCCAAGCCGTGCACATGCTATCTGGGCAACAGTTATATTTGGATGGATTTCTACATTATTTATTCCAAATTTGTGTATTATTTTTTTGCCTATTCCAAAAAAGAGGGGATCTCCATCTGAGATTACTAAAACTTTTTTGCCATCTCTTACGGCTGATTCAATCTTTTCTAAAACAACTTTTATATCGCCTTTTATTATGAATCTCTTTTTTGTTTCAGTACAATCAAGTTCATTAAGCAGCCTTTTTCCTCCTACTACAATATCTGCCCAATCCACATGATCTTTTATAATAGGATTCACATTTATTTTACCTACACCAGCTCCTATTACCTTTATATACTTATTTATATCAGCCATTTCCCTTGTCTGTTTCAGATAGAATAAGTTTTCCTTTCATATCAAAAAGATAGAATATTATATCTGGGTTAGGACCAGCAAATTTTCTTACATTTGAAATAGCTTTTTTTGTAATAAAGGAAAGAATATCTTTCATGTTTTTATTTTTTTTTATAATTTCAAGAACTTGAAATGCAGTATTTGCATGGCTAATCTCTTTTAATTCTGTTTTATTTATGCCAAACAAAGCACACCACTTAGAAACTAATTCAAAATTTATATGGCATGTTTTTGCATGAGTATATTCGTATCCTTGGGCCATTTTTATAAGTTTGCCAAAAAAGCATGAATATATAATCTTTTTAAACCCCTTTTTTCTGGCTTTTTTAATGGAAAAGGCAAAAAAATCTGCTATTTGTATAAAACAAATGTCACTTATATCTTTACAAATACTTTTTACAAATTTTTCGCTTCTACCTCCTGTACTGAATACTACGGTATCTTGACCATTTGACGCAGCTACATTTATTTCTATTTCTATAGTCTTTTTATATGCCTCATTGGAAAATGGTATAACAGTTCCTCTAGTTCCAAGGATAGAAATTCCACCTATGATGCCCAGTTTTGGATTTAATGTCTTTTTTGCTATTTTTTCTCCATTTGGAACTTCAACTATTATCTTAACATGGGCAGGGCTAAGTCCTGATTCTTTGAGTGTCTCAAAGGCAGTTTCTTTTATTTGTTTTTTTGGCACAGGATTTATTGCTGGTTGGCCTATGGGAACAGGAAGTCCTGGTTTTGTAACTATTCCCACTCCCTTACCTGCTTCTATAATTACCCTGTTATCTATAACACCTTGTCTGTTCAAACTAATAGACACAATTATCTTTGCTCCATCTGTAACATCAGGATCATCTCCTGCATCTTTTATTACCTCTGCAATTGCTAAATCTTTTTTTAAAAGTTTACTTCTATGAATAGGAATTTGCATACGAGAACCCTCTGGTAGCGGAATTTCTACTTTTTTTATATGCTTATATCCGGCAATTTCTAATATTGCTGCCTTCACAGCAGCACTTACAGCTGAACCAGTGGTAAATCCTATCTTCATTGTAAGAATTCTAATAACTGATTAATAACTGCCACTGCAAGAGCAGATCCTCCTTTTCTTCCAAAAATAGTTATATAAGGAACTCTATCTTGATCCATAAGTATATCTTTTGACTCCTTAGCATTTACAAAACCCACTGGCATTCCTATTATAAGGGCAGGAAGGCATATATCTTTTTCTATTAATTCCATAAGTCTTATTAAAGCTGTTGGCGAATTTCCAATAGCATATATAGAACCATTTATGTAAGGTATTGCAAAATCTACTGCTGCCCATGCCCGAGTTACTCTATTTTTATTGGCCAAATCTATTACCTGTTTTTTGTTTATAAAACACCTTAGTTTGCATCCATATTTTTTTAGTTTGGATTTGCTAATACCTGAAATAAGCATCTTAGTATCTGTAAATATATATGTCCCTTTTTTTATAGCATTTAATCCTGATTCTATAGCATTATTATGAAAACGTACTGTTGATAAGAGATCAAAATCTGCACTTGTATGTATCATTCTTCTAACTATTTCCCATTGGCGCCCATAAAAGGGTTTTGGCTCAGGGACTTCGCTATCTATTATTTCAAAAGACCTTTTTTGTATGCTCAAAGGATCACTGAAATATTTCACTTCTTGTATCCTTTCTTATTATCAATTATAAGGAGTGAAAGATAGGATGGAGAAGTACTCTTTTTGCTTATATCTTCTACAATTTCTTCATTATCAAGTCCACATCTTGAAATAAGAATAGCCTTATCTATCAAATTCATCTCTTCTAAAGCATCTTTTATTTCAGAGAAATTTTTATATACTTTAAGCATAACTAATCTATCAGCGCAATGAATAGTTTTTCTTAGCATTTCAGCACCCATTGCTCCTGAAATAACAATAAAAGATTCTTCTGACTCTGCAAGTATTTTTCCAGCCTTTGCAGCAGCAGCGTGATATGAAGTAATTCCTGGGATAATTTTTATAATAATATCTGGATACTGCGCCTCTATAGCTTTTTTTATGTAACCAAAAGTACTATATGTCATAGGATCTCCAAGTGTAATAAATGCAGTATCTTGTCCTTTTATTAAATAATTCCCTATTATGTCTGCATTCTTTTTCCATGCATTTTCAAGTGCATGTTTATCTTTTGTCATAGGAAAAGAAAGCTTTATTATCTTTGTGTTATCTTTTATATAATTTGATACTATATCGAAAGCTAGAGAATAAGTATTTTTGGAAGAGAAAGGAGTAAATATAATTTTTACTTTATGTAATATAGATGCCGCCTTTATTGTAATAAGTTCAGGATCTCCAGGACCTACACCTATTCCATAAAGAGTTCCTTTTTTCATTTTACATCCTTTTTAAAATATTTTGGATATAGGATATGTCCTATTAAGTAAATGCCTTTTATAAGTCTAAGGGTTGGTCTTGAAACAAGTTCTTCAGGTACTATATAGACTTGTTTTTCTCTTATTGCTTTTATTGCCTGAAAACCTGGTTCATTTATAATATCTTTTTTTGTTATATGATTCATAGCACCTTTTTGTGAAATATATACATCTATTTCATCTGCATGTGAGAGAATTTTTTCTATTCCATAGTCTGCAATATTAGTATTCCTTACTGGTAAAGCATCCTTAGCAATATTTATACCGCCTGCACTTTTTAGGACAAACATTGTTATGGAATTTGGAGAGAAAGTTTTAAATTTTCTATGAATTGATTCAAAAAACACCCTTTTTCTCTTTGAAATTGGAATACGAGATACTATTACATTAATCTTTTTTAGTTCTTCTTTAAATTTTCTTATCATATCTCGTGCTTGTGATTCTTTTCCTGTAAGATACCCAAGTTCAAGCCAATATTTATACATCTGAGATACTGTTCTGGGCTGAAGGGATACTACTTTTATTCCAATAGAACGAAGCTTAGAAAATAATTGAAAATGTGCTCTTTCAAGCATTGGCCTTATTAATATAAGATCCGGTTTTGCAGATATAAATTTTTCAACTCCATCAAAAGGACTAAATACCTCTTTTTTTAAGGCAGCAGGAGGATAAGTTTCGTCTCTTGAAACCCCTATAATTTCTTTGCTTAAACCAAGAGAAAAAAGATTTTCTGTATGTGCAGGGTAAAGGGAGATAATCCTTTGTGTAGCCCTACATATATCTATATTACAAACAAAAAATATACTAATTGTGAATATTAGCAGCCTTGTATATACCTTTTTTGAATATAACATATTTTGCTCCTGTATATTGATCATTATTGTATATTTGGCATTCTACATTGAATATGGATTTTATTGTTTCTTCGTTTAATATGTTATGGGTATAACCATAAGATACAACTTTGCCATTTCTCATTATAATCAATTTATCGCAGTACATACTTGCAAGATTTATGTCATGTACTGCCATAATAGCTGTCTTACCTCTTTTTCTTATTTGTTCCTGAATTATCTCCAGTGTTGTAAGGGCATAGCTTATATCCATGTTTGATGTAGGTTCATCTAAAAGTATTATAGGTGTATCCTGTACAAGAACACGAGCAAACATAACCCTCTGTATTTCTCCTCTACTGAGCTCTGTTATATAACGTTTTATTAGATTTGTGAGATCAAGTAATTTTATTACATATTTTGCCAAATGTAGATCATAAGAAGATGGCCTCGAAAATCTTGATATAAATGGATACCTGCCCATAAGTATAATATCTTCCACTTGAAATGGAATATTTGTATAAAACTGCTGTGGCATAAAAGAAATAAATTTCGCAAGAACCTTTTTATTATATTCTGATATATTTTTCCCATTAAATAAGATTTTTCCTGAATATGGTCTTCTAAAACCTGCTAATAGATCTAATAGAGTGGTTTTTCCAGAACCATTTGGACCTATAATTCCCCAGAAATGTCCTTTCTCTATAATTAAGGAAATGTTATCAATCGCTTTATTATAGAAACTTTTATATAAAAAACTCACTTTATCTAATTTAAATGCAATATTTTTATCTGCCATATGTATCTACAGAATTTCTTTTTATAAATATATAACAGAAAAAAGGCCCACCAATAATTGCTGTAATCACCCCAATAGGTACTTCTCTTGGAAGAATAGCCCTTGTAATAGTGTCGGCTCCCATCAGCAATAATGCACCAGCTATTGCAGATGCTGGAATTAATCTTTCCGCATTTGATCCTACAAAGAATCTCATAAGATGAGGGATAACAAGCCCTACAAATCCTATTATACCAGAAACAGATACACATCCAGCAGTAATAAGAGAAGCACTAATAAGAAGAATCAATCTAATCTTTTCCGGGTTTATCCCAAGAGATGATGCTGTTTTGTCTCCCAAGCTAATTATATTAAGGTCTTTTGCAAGAAATAAAAATATAATAAAACCAATAGATACAATAGTAAAAGTAGTAATCACTTCTGTCCAGCTCTTGGATACAAAACTTCCCATAAGCCAAAATATCAGAATAGCTACTTGTTCGTCTGCTATGTATTTTATAAAACTTATGAAAGCAGAAAGAATAGCAGATACAATAATACCTGAAAGTATAAGTGTATAAGAGGATAGATATCCTGAAGATTTAGATATACTCAAAACTGCTATAAGAGTACCTACAGCTCCCATGAATGCAAATATAGAAACAGAATAGATGCCAAACCAACTTATATTAAGGAGCAGAGCAATTGAACCTCCAAAAGCAGCACCGGCAGAGATCCCAAGTGTATAAGGATCTGCTAATGGATTTAATAATAATGCCTGAAAAACAACCCCACATATAGATAGCCCTGCTCCTACAATAACAGATGTGAGGATTCTTGGAATCCTCACATCCCATATTACATATGGATATATATGATTTATGCCATATATAAATCTTTTATTACCTGTAATTTTATATGCAGTTATTTTTATTACATCGAGCAGTGGAATTTTTATATAGCCCATGCTAGCAGATACTGCTATACATATAAAAAGTCCACAACACAGCAGAAGAATATTTGTCCTAAATTGAACTCGCATTATATCTTTAATACCATTTATATCTTAATACCATTATCCTTTGCCACATCTCTTATGTGTTGTATCAAAATATTTCTTATGCTTTTTTTCTCACCAAGCCCCTTTATAACAGGAATAACTTCTATACCTTTTGCTTGAATTTTATTTTTCCAAGAATTTTTATTGCTTCCTGCCATATCGTTTCTTGCATGGTCTCCTGCAACTATCATTAAGGGCTTAAGAACAACCCTTTTTACATTTGTATGAACTAAGCTTTTTATTACATCTTCAAGACTTGGAAATCCTTCTACTGTTCCAATGAATATCTTTACATCAGGATACATATTCCTCATAACTTCTTGAAGTTCTATATATGCCCCAGTAGAATAAAATTCATTTCCATGCCCCATATAAACAAGAGCTGCATGTTTGTTTTTGGCAAACTCTACATCATCCTTTAATGCCTTTGCAGCAATTTTAAGATCTATGTGATAATCATGCTGAGGGCCTGGCATTCCAAGTATAGGTCTTCCAAGCACCAATTTATGAAAAGGCATATACTTAGGTTTTATTGTTCTTATTTGATTTAATGCTCTTATATAGGAAGTAAGATCTGCAAATTCTTCTCCTGCATACATATGAGTTGGTTGAACAATTATAGTCTTATATCCTTCATCTTGAAGCTCTGCAATAGTAGCAAGAGGCCCTTTTACATAGCGTATTTCCTTAGGAACATTTTTATATTTAGGATTATGCCTTCTTCTTTGCCATATTCTTCTTATTATATTAGATGTAAAAGCAAGCTTTACCGTTTCATTTGGAAAAGCTTTTTGAATACTATTTTTAATGTCCAGAATATCTATTAAGGTCTGAGGATATGTAGTTCCAAAACACGCTATAACTATTGCTTTTTTTGAGTTATCATGCTGTTGCATGGCATACCCAATTTTTCCTGTATTTAATGTATAAATACTAATAACAACTAATAAAAATAACATTTTTTTTAACATGTTTAATACCTCCTTTTTATTATTTTTTTAAAAGCCAAATTCACCTCTTATCATACCAGCCCATATATCATCATTACTGGTATTACCTCTTGGATTTGCTATATATTGGAGATCGCAGGTCAAAGCAAAATTATCAGTTATATAGAAT
>CAZMNC010000017.1:0-13612 GCA_964567535.1 uncultured Desulfobacterales bacterium
TAAACCAGCCTTCTTTCCATTTATACCTTTTCCAACAGGAAGGCCTTGCGCCTCTTTTAAAGCATAAATGATATAAGGCAAGCTTTTGTTTATTTCGCCAAAAAGGAGCAAATGAAAATCAATTATCTCATCCTTTGAAAAATGGGTATTGTCTGCTAAGGAAGGTTCAAGCACAAATGGGGGTGGGACATTAGCAGTCTCAAAGGAAAGGGCATAAAGACACCTTCCCTTCAGAAGACAATCAATGCATTCTTGTCTTCTAAGAACACATACAACCCTTTTGAGAGCCCTTCCAAAGACCCCTCTTAGCGTTGATCCCTTATAATAAGGAAGGATTGTATCATCCGTAAAACAAGATATAAAATGATAATCTCCGAAGAGCATAATTTTATGATATTAAAAAAAGTTTAAATTTCAATAACAAAAAAGTATCTATTTAATAAAACTTTTTAACAATCCAATGAAAACAGCAACATTCTAATAATTACACTCCTATAGGAATCATTAAAAATAACTCAAAAATAAATAGGATTTTGAAAATGCAAAAATCCGTTGAATCCATATGTTAACATGCTATCCAATCTTCATAAGAGATCTGCGTGCTATTGTCTTATAATATTGATTCATGTTATAAATTTTATGCTATTAGATAATATAAGGGGGACGAAAAAGCATGATTATTAGAAAACCTTCATTCTGGGAAAAATGCGCTACTTGTGAGTTCTGGGATGGAGAGAGAAAGGCCTCGAGATTTGGGGATATGGTAGAATATAAAAGTGAAGAAGATACGGGAATATGCAATAAAGGTGGATCTAAAGGGGAGATAAGAAACGTTATGGACTCGTGTAATGAATGGAAGAGATGGAGATCTTTAGGGGATGTTCCAAAGTAGGCATTGAACATGATGTTAACAAAATCTTCATATCCTTTCCCACTTATTTAAGAAAAATAAAAACAAATAACATAGTATACTTTTACACACAAAAGAGCATATTTGGTAACGGTACACGTCACAGTTATTCGAAATGGGTAAGGGCCTTTTTGCCAATGGGAAAAACATTAAAACCGATCTCAAAAAGCTTTTTGTGGTCCAGTATGTTCCTGCCGTCAAATAAAAAAGCCGGCTTTGCCATAGAATCATATATCCTTTGATAATCAAGATCCTTATATATATCCCACTCTGTCATAACACAGATGGCATCGCAATCACTTGCTGCGATATAAGGATCTTGCACATATTTTACGTTCTTATCAATACCGGCCAGATCTTTGCGGGCATTTTCAAGCGCCTTTGGATCAGTAATAACAAGGCTTGCTTTTTCTTCAATAAGCCTTTTGGCTATGTATATAGCTGCGCTTTCTCTGGTATCACTGGTATTTGCTTTAAATGCAAAACCAAACAAACATATCTTTTTGTTTGCCAGAGTGTGGAACATCGCATCTATCATTTTTGTTACAAAACGTTCCTTTTGATATTCGTTAATTTTTACCACGCCCTCCCAATAGTCTGCCACTTCATTCAGACCATAGTATCTACAGATATACACAAGATTAAGGATATCCTTTTTAAAGCATGAGCCACCGAACCCTACGCTGGCATTAAGGAATCTGCTCCCTATTCTACTATCCATACCCACTGCTTTTGATACTTCGTTAATATTTGCCTCTGTTTTCTCACAAAGCGCTGTAATAGAATTTATAGATGAGACCCTTTGTGCAAGAAATGCATTTGCTACAAGCTTGGAAAGTTCACTACTCCATATATTAGATGTAATTATTTTTTCTTTTGGAACCCAATGAGCATATAATGCTATTATCTCATCTCTTGCCTTTATACCATAAGGGGTATTCTTATATCCTATAAGGACCCTATCAGGACTTTCTAGATCTTTTATTGCAGAGCCTTCCGCAAGAAATTCTGGATTTGAAATTACTTCAAAATGAAATTTTTTATTTTCTGCACTAAAAATTCTTTCCATTGCAGAAGCAGTCCTTACAGGAAGCGTGCTTTTCTCTACAATTATTTTATCAGATTTTGCAAATTTCTTAATATCTCTAGCAGTTTTTTCCCAATATTGAAGATCTGCTGCCATTCCGGCCCCTATCCCAAACGTTTTAGTGGGAGTATTCACACTTACAAATATTATGTCTGCTTCTCTAATAGCCTTTTTCATATCTTTTTCAAAAAACAGATTTTTCCCCCTTTTCCTTTTTACTATCTCGTCCAAACCTGGCTCATATATAGGAAGCTTATCAGAATTCCATTTATCTATTTTTTTATGATCAATGTCCACCAAGGTAACCTTGTAATCAGGACATTTATCAGCAATAACGGACATTGTTATGCCACCTACATAACCAGCTCCTATACATAATATTTTTTTCTTAAATTCCGTCATATTAATCCATCCTTTCTAAATCAAATTGATCTCCAAAATTTTTAGTAAGTTCTTTTCTCATGTTTTCAAATTCATCTTCTGTTTCTGTTTCTATTACAATATATCGTTCATCAAATAATTTTAAAAAACCATATTTTTTAACAATATCGACAAATTTTTTTACATCTACTGTAACCCATCCTTTCATTCTCATTAACAGTTCATCACCCTTAAAAGCTCTTTCTATGGTTAAGGATATATCTCTAAATCTACCCTCCCATCCCAAAATAGCTGGTTTAATAAGTATTGGGGTTATGGGATCTCCCACAGCAGAACAAATTAACCAAAGTTTTGCACGAACCATTTATACATACCTCCTCTTTTTGATTTAACTGATACGATTATCAAGGGGATGGGTTTTCATTTTAATAGAAGGAAGTACAACTGTAGCCTTTCCAATTAGGACAATTTCTCCTCTTTGATTGTATGCTTTTGTTTCTATATCTAAACAGGGTTCATTTTCTTTATCTACATATTTTCTGGACACATAACTTTTAAATCTTATCACATCAGATAAAAAAACAAACCTTCTATATTCACCATAGCATTTTTTAAGCCATCCATCATTTCCTATCCAATTCGTAAGATGTTGTATATACCAACTCTGTCTCTGAGGTCCAAGATCATATGGATAAGGAAGCCCCATTGCTTTAGCAGCCTCTTTATTATAATGTACAGCAAGAAGAGGTTCCATAGCAAAGGTATCAGGATCTCTAAATGCCCATGCAGGTCTTTTTCTATACTCTTCAATAGCTACTGCCTGACCAACAATACGAGCAGGTGCAAGCCCAGCTACCATTGCAGCTATCATATCCATAACCCCAATAGGACCTTTTACAAGAGTTGGTAGCTTTTCATTAACATCTACATCTTCCCAATATCTAATCTTATTTCCCCTTATATCTATATTTACAACTTCATCCTCTATTCTCTTTAACTCATCTTCGCGCCATGGATGAGGAAGTTGAATATTAGCATAATAAGAAAACATTCTTGCTTTTTTTCTTTCTGCTCTTAATACCTTTCTAATAGAGATGACTAACAATTCACCTCTTTGATTAAAATATCTTTCCTGGAAACTATCTATAACTATCTTACCTGCAAAACGACTATTTTTAGGACCTTCAAATCCCATGTAAGTAGCTTCAAATTTCAAATAATCGTTTAAAAATATAGGTCTAAAAAATTTCATATCTGTAGCTATATGAAATCCTGCGAGTCCCCTCCATCCAAACTGAACTCCAGATAAAGCGGAAAATACCCATGAAGGAGGAGCTATAACACCTCCATATTTTGTCATTTTTGCATAATCTTCATCTCTCCACAAAGGATTAGGATCTCCTATAGCATCTACAAATTTTTTTATGGCTCTTTTTGTAACCTCTTCATTAAAGATAAAGTCATCTATATTTAACCTCATTCCCTTTTTTCTTTGCATTTCTTCTATAAGTTCGGAGGTAAATTCTGCTTCAGCCATTTTTACTTTTGTAGTAATAACCATGGGATTACCTCATTTAATAAGACTTTTTTCCACTTGTTTTTCAAAAATAGATACAATTGCAGGTTGAAAAGTTAAAGAAAATATTAAATTCACAAAAAATATCAAAGCATAAAACATTCCCATCTGAGCCTGAAATCTTATTTCTGCCATAAATCCCCATATAGAAAGAGGAATAATCATAACAAGAGCTATAAAAAGAATAGCTCGTCCCACAGATTCTGCCCCTTTTATAAGATTTGTTTTCATATGTTTCCTGACCGCGTATTCTTCTTGATAGCGGCTATAAAGATAAACACTAAAATCTACTCCTATCCCAACTCCAACAGCAGCAATAGGTATTGTTTCAATAGTAAGGCTTAGACCTAAAAGACTCATTAAACCAAAGCCTACTATATTTGCCACAATAAGAGGGGTTATAAGAAAAAGCCCTATAAGAAAAGAACGAAATACGATAGCACATATAATAAATATAGCAATCAATATTGTAAGATCTATTCGCAAATGATCTTTTTCTAATGAATCATTTATTGCAGCATGAATACCTATCACACCTCCTGCAGGTTTAAATTCACCAAGACCTTTTATCTTAGGAGGATGTACCTTGAAAAAAGCCTCCATATTTTTGCGGATCTTTTTTATGGTTTTATTTGTATGATTCTTAAAAAAAAGTATTGTATTACCAAATCTAAAAAGTCTATCTGCAAAACAATCAAAACCACCTGGTGGTTGTTTTTGTCTATAAAGTAATATAAGATCTTCTGCAGCTTTCTTATTATTTGGTATAAGAGTCCATGTAGGATCTCCCTCATGAAACATACAGTCTAATCTTCTTATTATAGTGGTTAAAGACTTCCATCCTCCACATAAATTAGGCATATGTTCTTTCATATAATATTCAAAAGCCTCTATATAATGCAAAAATCTTGGGTCCTCAACAGAACCACGTTTTCCTTCAAAAAATAATATAAAGGTATCAGGACCTATTTTATCAAAATCTCTGGTTATTTGCTGAAAATCTTTATTATAAGTGGAATTAGGTTTTAAGACACTTGATCCAGGAGATATTTCTCCAATAGGAATTTTAATAGCTGCGGCACCAAAAGATATAGCAAGCATTAATAAAAAGAATATTACAGATACTTTACCAATAGGCGTTATAGAGAATTCCGCAACCCTTCTATTAAACCTAACCCATATGTCTTCTGTAGATGGTTTAAATAATGACTTTTTTTTATAGCTACTTGGTGCAGGTAAATAAAAAGAAAATATAGGTGCCATGATACCACTTAAAAATATAAGATTTATTATCCACATACTTAAAATAATACTAATACTTTGCAAAAAAGGAATATCAGAAAGCATCATTACCCCAAAACCAGCAGCATCTGTAAGAACAGCTCCTATACATGGAGGCAACATGCTCTTTATAGTATTTTTCATGGCTATATTTTTATTATGAGTTTTAAGCTCTTCTTCTACATATCTTTCACATTTCTGAACAGCACTACTAACACACCGAACTGATACTAAAAAAGGTAAAACAATCATAAGAGGATCAAAGTTTAATTTAAAATATCCTGCCAAACCTATACCCCATATAGTGCTTAATACTGCTACAGCTAATGGAACCAAAAGACCTATAAGACATCTTAAAAACAAAAAGAGAAGAATCCCTACTATCCCAAACGTAATACCAAATATAAGAAAAATTCTTGACCAATGGCTATATATAGTTGCAAGGAGTATAGGTCTTCCTGTTAAATATATGCTTGTGTAATTTGTATTATACTGGCTTTTAAGATTCTCAACAAAGGCGTGTAGCTTTTTATAGTCAATTGTTTGTTTAAATTGAGCTACAATAAGGGCTGCTTTACCATTAGAAGATACTAAAACTCCATTATATAAAGGGCTTCCAAGAACATGTTCTTTTAATTGCTCTAATTCTCTTTTTGTTTTTGGTATCCTTGGCCAAACAAGAGAACCTATATATACCTCACCACCCCCTTTTACTGTCATATATTTTGCTTTTTGCAAGGTTATAGAATCTACAAGCAAAGGATAGACATCTTTATAGTAACGAAATTTCCATGTAAGGCCTTGTAATATTTTCAGAAACTTTGCATTAAAAATATCACCTCTTTTTACTTTAAGCTCACACAAAACAGTATTTGCTCCTCCAAATATTGATTCATATTTTTTATGTAATTTTATATAAGGATGATCTTTAGGGAGCATATCTTCTAATTTTGCTTTTGTTTGAAGACCTCTTAATCCAAATCCCATGAATATAGTCATAAAAAAAGTAAAGATTAGTAAAAAAGCTCTATATTTAAAAGCCTGCTCTGCTATCCACTCCGTTATACCTTTTATTTCACCTTTTTCCATTCTATACCATTATTACTATAATATATTGAACCTTTTACTCCTAATACCCAAACAGACTTTCCATTATTCCAAACATCATAAAGCCATTCCCCATACATAAGATGACCTTGTAATTTAGCTTTTTTCCATGGACCATATGGGTCTTCACTATAATAAATATTTTTTTGCCCTATAACTATCAACTTATTTTTAAATTTTAATATTCTAAAGATACTTCTATCTCCATTTATAAGTTTTAAACTATTTATAAAATGCCATTTATCTTTATAGCTATCTTTAAAGAGCAAAAGCGATGCGATACCAACTGCAATAACTTGATTATTTCCTATATATGATATAGACCATACAGTATTATCCTTAGAAGCAATACCATTATCTTGTAAAAACCACCTTTTAGAATCATTAGATGAATATATCACTCCAAATTCACCTGCTGCCCAAGCGTGACCATCAGGTGAAAAAGTAATGGAATTAAATATTAAATCATCACCTGTTATAAGCACTTTCCACGTAATTCCGCCATTATTTGTACTAAGGACTGTGCCCATTTCACCTACTATCCATCCATCTCTTTTATTTTTAAAATAAACAGATTTCCAGAAATATTTGAAAGGACTTTTCTGACGAATCCATGTTTTTCCCCCATCTTTAGTGTGTATTATTAAACCAGAATATCCTACAGCCCATCCATTTTTAGCATCTACAAAATAGATATCTGCTATATTACTTGTAGTATGGCTATCCTGCAAAATCCATGTTTTTCCCCCGTCTTTAGTATGCCATATTTTGCCAAAATGTCCTGCTATCCAGCCTATTTTATTAGTAGGAAAACATATACAAAAAGCAGGATATAACTTGCCGGGCTGTTGATATAAATTGTATGCCCCAATATTATAGCCTGGATATACAACAAATATTAATAAGAATAATAGATATAAAATAAAAGGGCGGATAAAACCGCCCTTTTGTTTTCTTATCTCATTCATTGTTATTAACTATATAACTCCCATTTTCTTCTTTCGCTCTACCTCCATTTCTCTTAATACTTTCCTTCTTACCTTTCCATCAGGAGTTTTTGGAAGTTCATCAATAAATTCTATCTCTCTTGGGTACTCATGTTTACTCAATTTATCCTTTACAAAATTCTTTATCTCTTCTGCAAGCTCAGGACTTGCTTCATATCCAGATCTCAGTTTTATAAAAGCCTTAACAATATTACCCCTTTCCTTATCAGGACTACCCACTACTGCACACTCTTCTACTGCTGAATGTTTCATTAGGGCTTCCTCAACTTCAATAGGTCCTATGGTATATCCAGCAGATATTATTACATCATCAGCCCTTGAGACATACCAGAAATAACCATCTTCATCCTTATAAACCAAATCACCAACTCTAATCCATTTATCTCCTCTTTTAATAGCCATTTGCCCAACTTTCCCAGGAGGAAGAACATTACCATCTTCATCAATCACCTCAACTTCTGCTCCTATTGCTGGTCTTCCCAAACTGCCAGGCTTTACCTGCCAGTTATCAAAACCAGCAAAATCGCATGTAAGTGGGCCTACTTCAGTAGTTCCATATAAAACATGAGGAGTTACTCCCCACTTCTTTTGAATAAGTTCAAATACGTCCTTAGGCATAGGCTCGCCAGTATATGTAAGCCTTTTAAGATTTAATTTATATTTATCTACATTTGGAGAAGTAACCATAAGCCTATAATGTGAAGCTATAGCAGAAATATTAGTAATTCCAAAATTCTGAAGAGCCTCAAGACACATATCTGGATCAAATTTACCTGAATATGTCCCCACCGCTCTACCAAATATAAGGGGAGCTATGGTCCCATACCATATACCGTGTCCCCAAGCAGGAGATGAGGGACAAAAATATTCATCATCATCGCGTAGTCCCAATGCAAACCTTATAAAAGGAGCGGCCACAGTTATAGCACCATGTCTATAATTAACTGTTTTTGGTGCTCCTGTAGTTCCGCTAGAAAATTGTATCATTGCCATATCATTTGCATTGGTATCTGTCTTAAATTCTGTTGATTCTTTGCTTATCTCTTCAAGTAAATCATCCGCATAAAATATTTGAAGATTTAATTTTTTCTTTGTTTCTTCAGGTATAAGGTCTGTCTTATCTTTTGTTGTAAGTATAGCCTTTGTCTGCCCTACTTCAAGTCTATAAGCAACAGCTTCAGGACCAAAGAGAGGGGAACAAGGAATCACTATTGCTCCTCTTTTAAATATACCAAACATACCTACATAAAACTGAAAACATGGATGAAGCAGCAAAGCTACTCTATCTCCTTTTTCAATACCTTTATTTTTTAAAAAATTGGCAAGTTGAGAAGTAGCATTAGAAAATTGTTCAAATGTATACCTTTCCTCTTTACCATCAGCAAATTTTATTCTAATAGCTTCATCATTTTTCGGATGCCTGTCTACACATTCATGGGCAATATTAAAATTATCCTTATTGCCATCGAATACTTGCCACCTTTCACTCCATTTAAAATTCTTCCTTGCATCTTCATAACTTGTGTATTTGTCCAGTATAGTTTTCATCTCTCTCCTCCCTCTATAATTTATTTTACCCTTTTATCCACAGGCCAGTAATTCCTTTCCTTAGATGGAAGGACTACTGTAGCATATCCGGGCATTGTATTTTCACCTCTTTGATTTACAGCATATGTCTCTATATCAACACATGGCTCCCCATCATCATCAATATATTTTTTAACCACTTTGCCACCAATTCTTACTACATCAGAAAGATATACAAAACCTCTATATTCCGCTCGTGCTATCTTAAGCCAGCCAGCATCCCCCATCCAATTAGTCAGAAGATGTCCTTGCCAACAATGTCTTTGAATTCCAACATCATATGGCCATGCTATACCTGTCTGTGACTGAGCAGCATATTTATTATAATGAACAGCATATACAGGTTCTAAAGCATAAGTTTCTGGATCCCTAAAATACCACGCAGGATGTCTTTGCTTGTCTCTTACTGCTAATTCATGACCAAAAGGCCTAACTGGTGTCGCCCCTCCAAGAAAAAAAGCAATCATATCTGAAAGTCCAATAGGACCTTTTATTACTGGCTTTAACTCATCTCCTTCCTGAACACTTTCCCAAAAACGAGGCTCTTTTCCACGAACCTCCTCTGACATTATCTCTTGTTCAATTTTTTCCAATTCTTCATCAGTCCATGGATATGGAAGTTGAGGACCTTTTCTTTCTTTTTTTACTTCTTCTTCTTTACTTTTTCTCATAGATGCTCTTTCTACTCTTATATTCATTTGTTTATAAAGACATACTAAATCCCCATCTTCATCCACATACCTTTGCTCAAAATGCTCAAAAACCATTTTTCCCCTTTTTCCTTCCTTTATCTCAAAATCCTTAAACTGAGAAGACGGTTCAATATGAGTTCCAGGTCTTATTGGCTTATAAAAATGGAGTTCATTCTGTGCATTAAAACCACCTAATCCCCTAAATCCAAACTGAGGCGCAGCAGGAAGAATAGAATACACAAAAAAAGGTGGAGCAATTATTCCTTTATAAGGGCTTTGTTTAGCATATTCTTCATCTCTATAAAGAGGGTTCCAATCTCCAACCCCATCGCAAAAACTTCTTATAGCTCTTTTTGTCACATCAACATTATTGATATAGTTGTCTATCCTTAGAATAAGCCCTTTTTTGCCTTCCATCTCCTTAATAAGCTCAGGAGTAAGGCGTCCTTCCGCCAATTTTCCTTTTTCTACCTTCTCTGTCATTTCTAATTATTACCTCCTTAATTTCTTAAATTTATTATTTTTTTGCTATATCCTCTCCAAATACTTTTCTTAACTCTTCAAGATAATCTGGATCAGCATATCCTGCACCTTTTCCTACTTGTTTCTCTATAAGATCTATCCTTGTAGGCCTACCTGGAGGAAATCTGGGTATAGTTCCTATAACTTTTTCTTCTTCAAGTTTCTTTAAATCTTCTTTGCTCATACCTAATAGTTCACAAAATACATATTCATTATGTTCTGCAAAACGTGGAGCTCTTGAGGGCACAAATGTATCAAGACCAACAAATTTTGCAGGCATCTGTTTACCAATAGGTCTCTTTCCAACACCTTTACCATGATCAATAATCTCAAAAAATCCCCGTTGAATAAGATGAGGATTTAAATAAACCTCCTTCATAGAAAGTACTGCTCCTGCAGGAATACCTTCTTTTTGCAGTATTTCCATAAGTTCTATATGATTGTATTTACTTGTCCATTCTTCTATTATTTTATTAAGTTCATTTCTATTTTTTACTCTTTCATCCATTGTAGAAAATCTGGAATCATTTTTTAATTCATCTTTTCCAATTAAATTACACAATGCCTGCCATTGATCCTCATTTTCTATCGCTATATTTATCCATGCATCTTGACCTTTACATCTATAACATTCATGAGGTGACATATCAGGATCTGCATTTCCTGTCCTTTCTTTAACTCTTCCATTCAAAGTATAATCCATTATAACATCGCCAATATGTACAACAATAGCCTCTCTTCCAGCAACATCTATATACTGCCCTTTACCTGTCTTTTTCCGATAAAATAATGCTGTAAGAGCTGCTGCTGCACCTGTAACACCAAGCATCCAATCTCCATAAGCATAATTCGACAGAAGAGGGGGTTGATCAGAATGGCCTGTTATATATGTTAATCCTGACATACCTTCCATTCCTGTCATATACATGTAATAATCTCTTAAAGGTCCATAATGACCAAGCCCACTCATTGATACCATAATTATATCAGGCTTCACTTTGCGAAGCTCATCATATCCTAGACCAAGATTATCCATAACTCTGGGAGAAAAATTTTCCATAACTATATCACTTATCTTTACTAAATTTTTAAATACTTCTTTTCCTTTTTCTGTACCAAGATCAAGGCTTATACCTTTCTTACCTGCATTCAAAAGATGAAAATACCCCCCTGCATTCCAATTTTCTTTTTCAGGAGGCTCGTTATCAGGATATGCAGTCATCCTTGTAAATAAATCAGGTCTCTTAGGAGACTCAATCTTTATTATCTCTGCTCCTAAATCTGCGAGCATCCTTGTCCCCATAGGGCCTGCATATACTGTAGTAAGATCTACTACTCTTATTCCTTCTAATATTTTATATGCCATTTTTATCCCCCCTTTATTATATTACGCCCTTTTCCTTGAAATCTCTTAACTCATCATCTGAGTATCCTATTGAAGTATATATGTCATTATTATGCTCCCCAAGTAAAGGAGCACGTCCTTCCTGCCATGGGGTTTCACTAAGTTTTGCAGGAGCGCCGGGATACGAAACCTCTCCCATTTTTGGATGTTCAACATTCATAAAAAATTCTCTGGCTTTTATCTGAGGGTCATTTGGCAATTCACCAGGACTAAGAATTGGAGCAAATGCAAGTCTTAATTTCTGTGCTTTCTCTGTAATTTCCCATTTTGTATGTTCTTTTAACCATGGAAGGATTAAAGCTTCAAACTTTTCAGGTTCTTTTACTCGTGCACCTGCTTTAACAAGTAATGGATTCTCTTTTTCTTCTGGTTTTTCTATAAGATCAGCAATAGCTTGGGTTCCTCCAATTCCTGGAGTAAGGTTTACATATCCATCTTTACAAGGATAGTTTTCTTGAGTTGGAAAACCATGAATTGCCCATGGAAGTGTCCTTCTACTCAATCCCAAATATGAATAATCGCCCATTATGCCTGTAAGAGTACTACAAACAGACTCCATAACAGATATATCAATCCATGTGCCCTCAACTTTAGGACTTATTAAGGCACTTAAAGTAGTAATATAAGCTATAAGTCCTGTAGTATATTCGGCTTGATATCCACCTAATACTGCTGGTCTTGTATCAGGCCATCTTGTTGGTCTCATAACATACATAGCACCACCTAAAGCATACGCAGTAAAATTAGTAGCTTTAAAATCTTTATAAGGGCCATCTTGTCCGAACCAAGTAATAGAGGTCATAATTAACTTCGGATTTAGCCCTTTTAACACTTCATAAGAAAGCCCCCATTCTTTCATTTTTCCAGGTTCAAAATCTTCTATAATCACATCAACATCTTTTACAAGCCTTTTAAATATTTCTACCCCTTGTTGTATTGTAATATCAAGTGTCACACTCTTTTTGTTAGTATTTAAATAAAAAAATATACCACTTTTCTCTAAGTCTTTATCATCCCTATAATATGGAGGTTTCTCCCTTATAGGATTACCTTTTTTAGGGGGCTCCACCTTTATTACTTCTGCACCAAAATCTGCAAATAATTTAGCACAATAAGATCCCGCTATATTATTAGCGAGATCTAAGACCCTTAATCCTAATAATGCTTTATCACTCATTGGGTCCTCCTTTTATTAATTATTGTGGGAATAACAAAATGCAGTTATCTGCTATTCAATACAAAAAAGAAAATACATATGTCAAGTATCGTTAGTAAAAAGCTAAAATGAAATTTTTAAAAAAGATTATAGAATATATTAACAATAATTTGCAAAAAAGTCTTGAATCTTTATTTTCACTACCTGTATTTTAAATTTACTTTTTTAAATTTATAGGATAAATTTTTAAATCTTATAAAAACTCTTAAGAGAGGTATGGATAATGAATAAATATATGGTTACTTTTGTGCCAATAAATAGGAGTACAATAGTAGATGAAGGGTCAACCATTGCTGAAGCTGCCAGAAAAGCTGACGTTTTTATTAAAAATCTATGTGGTGGGCAAGGTGTGTGTGGCCAGTGTCGTGTTCAAATAGTATCAGGAAATGTAGAAGTTGAAGAAAAATCTAAGGCATTCTTTTCACAAGAAGAAATAGAGAAAGGTTATGTATTGGCATGTCAAACTAAAATATTAAGTAATTTAGAAGTCTTAATACCTCCAGAGACAAGAATGGAGGGGGCTAAAATCCTTACAGGAGAAGTTATAAAAGCTACAGAAGTTGAAATAAAACCTATAGTAAAAAAAATATTTCTAGATATGCCCCTGCCAACAATAGAAGATAATGTAAGTGATATAATGAGAATATCAAGAGAATTAAGAAAAAAGACCGGGTGGCATGGATATGATATCTCTCTTAATTGCCTTAGAAAACTGAATACAATTTTAAGAGAGAGTGAATTCAAAATAACCACTTCTATAGGAAAGCAAAGAAATGGATATAAAATATTAGATATAGAAAAAGGAGACAGAACAAAAATCCATTATGGAATAGCTGTGGAT
>CAZMNC010000018.1:0-7377 GCA_964567535.1 uncultured Desulfobacterales bacterium
GAAAATTTTGCTCCTTATTCTAATAAATTTTCAGAGGTGCTTGGAAATATTGCAAGTCGTATAGAACCCGACATACATCCCCTTTTAATAAAAAGGGAAGAATTAAAAAGATGTGAAGTGCTATTGTTTACCGCAGATAGAGGTCTTTGTGGCAGTTTTAATACTAATCTTATAAGCAAAGCAGAAAATTGGGTAAAGAAACAAGAGGATAAAGGGATAAAATGTGATATTATTATCATTGGAAAGAAAGGGAAAGATTATTTTTCTAAAAGAAATTTTAATATTATAAAAACATATACAAACTTATATGGTAAAGCAGATATGAGATTCATAAGCCAACTCAGTGAGGGATTGATTAATAGATTTGTTACAGAAGAAATAGATGAAGTATATATGATATATAGTCGTTTTATTAGTATGCTTAGACAAGAGCCTGTGCTTGTAAAACTTATCCCTGTAGAACCTCCAAAAATTGAATCAGAAAAATCTGTAGGAGGGGAATATATCTGTGAACCTGGTCCTGAAGATTTGCTTTTTCAGCTTTTACCAAAGCATATAAATGTCCAGATAATGAATGCTTTTTTACAGAATGAAACCAGTGAACATGCAGCTCGTATGACTGCAATGGATAATGCCACCAAGAACTGTAACGAACTTATTAATGATCTTACTCTATTATATAACAAGGCTAGGCAAGCGGCCATAACAGCTGAACTTATGGATATTGTGGGCGGAGCCGAGGCCTTAAGAAAAGCATAAAGCATAATTGTAAAGGAGGCGATATATACATGATAAAGAAAGAGATAGTAAATGAAGGTAAAGTTATACAAGTGATTGGTCCTATTGTGGATGTTGAATTTCCAGACGGAAATATTCCTGAAATATTGACCGCCTTACTTGTTACAAACCCTGCAATAGATGACACAGAAGATAATCTTACTTTGGAAGTAGCTCAACATTTAGGGGATAATGTTGTTAGAACTATTGCAATGGATATTACAGATGGCCTTGTAAGAGGTATGAAAGCCAAAAATACAGGCAAACCAATAATGATGCCTGTAGGAGATGCTATATTAGGTAGAGTTCTAAATGTGGTAGGAAAAGCAGTGGATGGGCTTGGTTCTGTAGAAACTGACGAATATTATCCAATACATCGTCCAGCACCTTCTCTTGAAGACCAAGATACTACTATAAAGGTCTTAGAAACAGGCATAAAGGTTATTGACCTGCTTGTGCCATTTCCCAGAGGTGGAAAAATGGGTATGTTTGGAGGAGCTGGTGTTGGAAAAACTGTTATAATGATGGAAATGATTCATAATATTGCTTTGGAACATGGTGGAATAAGTGTATTTGCTGGGGTAGGAGAAAGAACAAGAGAAGGAAATGATCTTTATTTAGAAATGAAAGAATCTGGGGTTATAAATAGAGCAGCTCTTATATACGGTCAGATGACAGAACCTCCTGGTGCAAGAGCAAGAGTGGCATTATCAGCTCTTACTGCTGCAGAATATTATAGAGATGATAGGGGGCAGGACGTGCTCTTATTTATAGATAATATATTCAGATTTACGCAAGCAGGTGCAGAGGTATCAGCCCTTTTAGGACGTATTCCTTCAGCAGTGGGATATCAGCCTACCTTAGGAACAGATTTAGGAGAACTTCAAGAAAGGATTACTTCAACTAAGAAAGGTTCTATAACCTCTGTTCAATGCGTTTATGTGCCTGCAGATGATTTAACTGACCCTGCGCCTGCAACTACCTTTGCACATTTAGATGGAACAGTGGTTTTATCAAGGCCTATTGCTGAACTTGGTATATATCCGGCAGTAGATCCGTTGGATTCGTCTTCAAAGATTCTTGATCCAGCAATAGTTGGTGAAGATCATTATAAAGTAGCAAGACAGGTTCAACAAATACTCCAAAAGTATAAAGATCTTCAAGATATTATAGCTATTTTGGGTATGGAGGAACTTTCAGAAGAGGATAAATTGGTTGTGGCAAGGGCAAGAAGAATTCAACGGTTTTTATCTCAGCCGTTTCATGTTGCAGAACAATTTACAGGTACTCCAGGAAAATATGTGCCATTAAAGGAAACTATCAGGGGATTTAAAGAAATAATAGAAGGGAAACATGATGATCTGCCAGAGGCAGCATTTTATATGGTAGGAAATATTGATGAAGCTGTAGAAAAGGCTGAAAAATTGGCAACTCGCAAATAAATAAAAAAGGGGTAACCTTAAATGGGGAAAATATTTCTTGAAGTAATAACTCCCGAAAAAGTTCTGGTAAGTAAAGAAATAGATATGGTTGTTGCACCAGGAATAATGGGAGAATTTGGGGTATTAGAAGACCATGCTCCTTTTTTGTCAAGTATAGTTCCAGGAGAAGTTAGATATACAATAGATAACAATATAGAATATTGTGCAGTTATGTATGGTTTTGCAGAGGTTTCTAATAATAAGGTATCTATATTGGTTGATGCTGCAGAAAGGCCAGAAGATATAGATGTAGAAAGAGCACAAAAGGCATTAGAGAGAGCAAAAAAAAGGCTGGAAGAAAAAGAAGGAATTGATATAGCAAGAGCTGAAGCTGCATTACATAGGGCAATGGCACGACTAAAGGTCGCAAGCAGACTAAAAGAAAAATAAAATAAAAAATCTTTATTAAAAAAAGGCAAGTCATTTCAGTGACTTGCCTTTTTTATTGACTTTTAATCTATAAAGGATATTATAATTATTACAAAAAATTCAAAAAGGAGATTTGGGTATGCATATAGGTGAAGAACATATAAATAATGATCAGGATATAGGAGAAGAATTAGACCAATTCCAATTATTGGAAGAAAAGATAGATCGACTTATAAAGCTTGTTAGTACTTTAAGGCAAGAAAAAGAAGATTTGGAAAGTAAAATTAAAGAACAAGATATGGTTATTACTGAATTAAGAGAGCAGGTTCATAAATTGCAAGCCGATAAAGATAGGGCAAGAGAAAGGATCAATTATGTTTTAAATAAAATAGATCAAATAGATACATAACCCTGGAGAATTTTGATGTGGCAAATAGAGTAAAGGTAAGAATATTGGATAATGAATATATAATTGAAAGCGATCTTAATAAAGATGAAATAAAGGAAGTGGCTCAATTAGTAGATGATAAGTGTAGAGAGATTAGGGATAATTTGCCAGGGTTACCAGATAAAAGAATTGCTATATTAGCTGCTTTTGAAATAGCAAGTGATTATTTAAAACTCCTCAGAAAAAAGGAGGATAGTATAAAAGATATAAAACAAAAGGTGCAGGCTATGACTTATCAGATAGATTCTGTATTTGGGGAGAAATCAGGGGAATAACCCTTATAAAATATTTTATTACTATAAAAAAATATTAAAAAATTGATGCTAAATATATGAAATGAGGTAAAAGATTTTATGGAACTATATAATTTATTAGTTTTTGATATTTGATTAACTATTTGTTTTTTTTATCTTTTCCCTAAATTGCCTCCCCAAATGCCTGCTCCTTAATAAAATCTTATTAAGGAGTGTAATATGACTATCACATATATAATCACTTTCGTAATAATAGGTCTTGTTATAGGTCTTCCTATAGGCTTTCTTATAAGAAAGAAAATAGTAGAGGGAAAGATAGAAGAGGCAGAAAATTATTCAAAAAAGATTATTTCTCAAGCCCAAAAAGAAGCAGATAACATAAAAAAAGAAGCGGAATTAAAGGCAAAAGATCTTTTATATCAGATGAAAGTGGAATTTGAAAAAGAAGCAAAAGATAAGAAAGAACAGCTACTCCTTCAGGAAAAGCGTCTTATTCATAAAGAAGAAAATCTTGATAGGAAGATAGATCAAATAGAAAAAAGAGAAGAAAAACTTGTAAAAAGAGAGAAAGAAATTGAGGAAATAATAAAAGAGCTTGAAGAGAAGAGAAAATATATAGAAGAATTGAAAGAGGCACATAAGAAGCAATTAGAAAGAATTGCAGGTATTTCTAGTGAAGAGGCAAAAGAGATTCTTATACAATCTATGGAAGAGGAAGCCAAAAATGAGGCAGCAAAAATAATAAGGAAGATAGAATCTGAGGCAAAAGCAGAGGCAGATAAAAAAGCAAGAGAAATACTTGCACTTGCAATAAAGAGATATGCTGGAGAATATGTTGCTGAACAAACAGTTTCCGTAGTCCATTTACCTAATGAAGAAATGAAAGGAAGAATTATTGGTAGAGAAGGTAGAAATATAAGAGCAATAGAAGCAGCAACAGGTGTTGATGTTATAATTGATGATACACCAGAAGCAGTAATTCTTTCAGGATTTAACCCTATAAGGAGAGAAGTAGCTAAAATAGCATTAGAAAGACTTATATATGATGGAAGAATACATCCAGCCAGAATTGAAGAAGTAGTAGCTAAAGTAACAGAAGAAATAGAGGAAAATATAAAAGAGTCAGGAGAAAGAGCGGCCTTTGATGTAGGAGTCCATGGTATCCATTCAGAACTTATAAGGCTGTTAGGAAGATTAAAATATAGATCCAGTTATGCTCAGAATGTGCTACAGCATTCAATTGAAGTAAGTTTTATATGTGGGATAATGGCATCTGAATTGGGTTTGGATGTAAAACAGGCAAAACGAGCAGGATTATTGCATGATATAGGTAAAGCTGTAGATCATGAAATGGAAGGTCCCCATGCAATAATTGGAGCTGATTTGGCAAAAAAGTATGGTGAGTCAGATGAAGTAGTACATGCTATAGCTGCACATCATGAAGACATACCTCCAGAAACTATACTTGCTGTATTGGTACAAGCAGCTGATACTCTGTCAGGTGCAAGACCTGGTGCACGAAAAGAGATGCTTGAAACTTATATAAAGAGACTTAAAGATCTTGAAAATATAGCTTTATCTTTTAAAGGGGTTACAAAGGCTTATGCAATACAGGCTGGTCGTGAACTAAGAGTAATTGTAGAAGGCAATATAGTTGGTGATGATGAGGCATATATGATATGTAGGGATATAGCAAAAAAGATTGAGAAAGAACTTACATATCCAGGTCAAATAAAAGTAACAGTAATACGGGAAACCAGAGCTGTAGAATATGCGAAATAGTAATTCAAAAAGGGTATATTTAATAGATGGCACTTCTTATATACATCGTGCATATCATGCAGTAAGATCTTTGTCTAATTCTAAAGGATTTCCTACTAATGCAATATATGTATTTACTAGAATGTTAATAAAACTTCTTTCTGAACAGCATCCTGAATATATGGCTGTAGTTTTGGACTCTAAAGGACCAACTTTTAGACATAAAATATATCCTGAGTATAAAGCAAATCGTCCTCCCATACCTGATGACTTAAGTGTCCAAATTCCAAAAATAAAAGAAATAATAGACAAACTTGGCATAAAAAGATTGGAATTAGAAGGATATGAAGCAGATGATCTAATAGCAACTATATCTACAGAATGTGAAAAACAAGGATTTGAAGTTGTTTTTATAACTGGTGATAAAGACTTTAATCAACTGGTAAGTCCATCTGCTATAATATGGGATACAATGAAAGATGAAAAAAAGGACTATAACAAATTAAAACAATATCTTGGATTTGAACCTTCTAAATATGTAGATGTTTTAGCACTTGCAGGGGATAGCATAGACAATATACCGGGGATTCCAGGAATTGGAGAAAAAACCGCTATTAAATTAATTAAAGAATTCGGATCATTAGAAGGAATATATAAAAATATAGAACAAGTAGATAGAAAAAGACTTAAAGAAAATCTTATAAAATATAAAGATGTTGCTTTTTTAAGTAGAGAGCTGGCAAAGATAAACAGGAAAGTTCCTATTAAAATAGATATTTCTATGCTAAGACTCAAAGAACCCGATAAAGAAGGGCTTGTTCAGATTTTTAGAGAATTAGAATTTAGAGAATTGCTTAATCAATTTATATCTCGAAAAAAAGAAAACAATGACTACAGAATATGTAATACAATAGCTAAGCTAAAAAAAATAGTGAAAGAGATAAACAAAAGAGGGATAGTATCTGTAGATACGGAAACAACAAGTCAAGACCCTTTTAAAGCACATTTAGTGGGAATATCTTTATCATGGGAGGAAGGCAAGGCCTATTATTTGCCATTTGGACACAATTATATAGGAGTATTATCACAATTAAGCTTAAAAGAAGCTATACCTGTACTTAAAAATATATTAGAAAATGAAAAAATAAAAAAAATAGCGCATAATATCAAATATGATGCAGAAGTATTAAAACTTCATGAGATTGAAGTTAAAGGAATTTATTTTGACACTATGATAGCATCATATGTTATTAATCCCGGTTTAAGACAACATAATTTAGACTATCTAAGTGAATATTACTTAGGACACAAAATGATAAGTTATAAAGAAGTAGTAGTAAAAAGCATGAAAGATTTTTCTGAAGTCAATATTGAGACAGCATCTAATTATTCCTGCGAAGATGCAGATTATACTCTTAGGTTAAAAAAGATACTTGAGAAAAAATTGAGAGAGAATAAAAATGAACAACTTTTTTATGATATTGAGATGAAATTGGTTCCTGTACTAATGGATATGGAAATATTTGGTGTAAAAATTGATATACCTTTTTTGAAAAGTCTTTCACAGGAATTTGATAGAAGATTAAAAGAAATAGAACAAAAAATATATAAAGAAGCTGGTATACAGTTCAATATAAATTCTTCACAGCAACTGGGCTTTGTTCTTTTTGAAAAATTAGGGCTTCCAACCCAAAAAAAGACCTTAAAAACCAAGAGATATTCCACAGATGAGAGTGTATTAAGAAAATTGTGTGCATATAATAGCAAAGTCCCTGAATTGGTTCTTAAATATAGAACCTTATCTAAACTCAAATCTACTTATTTAGATGCTCTTATAAAAAAAGCAGATCCTATCACCCATAGGGTGCATACATCTTATAACCAGACAGTTACAGCAACTGGCAGATTAAGTAGTAGTGATCCGAATCTTCAAAATATACCTATTAGAGATCCAGAAGGACGACAAATAAGAAGGGGATTTATAGCAGAAAAGGGTTGGTTTTTAATATCTGCTGATTATAGTCAAATAGAGCTCAGGATACTAGCTCACTATTCGAATGATAGTGCCTTAATAGAGGCTTTTATAAAAGATGAAGATATACATAATAGAACTGCCTTGGAGATTTTAGGGGCTAAAAAAGATAAAATTAGCCCTGAAGAAAGAAGAATAGCAAAAGCTATAAATTTCGGTATTATATATGGGATGGGTCCTAAAAGGCTTAGTGAAGAAATAGGCATAGATTATAATAGGGCAAAAGAATATATAGATAAATATTATAAGAAATAT
>CAZMNC010000019.1:0-4049 GCA_964567535.1 uncultured Desulfobacterales bacterium
TGCAGGAGTTACATAACACAAAAAATCTGCTCCTGCAGCTCCAGCAATTGCACCGCCAATAGCAGATGCAACATGATCATATCCCGCAGCAATATCTGTAACTAAAGGACCAAGCACATAAAAAGGAGCATTTTCACAAAGGCTTTTTTGAAGCTTTATATTGGCCTCTATTTGAGAGATAGGTACATGTCCAGGACCTTCTACCATTACTTGAACACCATAATCCCTTGCCTTTCTTACCAAATCTCCAAGTATGATAAGCTCATGAATTTGAGCTCTATCTGTAGCATCTGATATAGACCCAGGTCTTAATCCATCTCCTAAGCTTAGAGTTACATCATACTTCTTTGCAATTTCTAACAAACGGTCATAATGTTCATATAAAGGATTTTCCTTTTCGTGATAAAGCATCCATGTAGTAAGAAAAGATCCTCCTCGGCTTACTATATCAGTTATTCTACCTTGATTTTTTAATAGCTCAAGGCCTGCTATTGTTAAGCCACAATGTACAGTCATAAAATCCACTCCATCTTTTGCTTGAATCTCTATAACTTCGAATATCTTATCTACTGTAAGATGAATTACTCCGCCTTTATCTTCTACTGCCTCTATAACTGCCTGATATATAGGAACTGTACCCACAGGCACAGAAGATTCCTTTAATATAGCTCTTCTAAAATTATTTAGATCTCCACCAGTAGAAAGATCCATAACAGTATCTGCCCCTGCTTTTATAGCAACTTTAAGCTTAGATAGCTCTTCATCAAGCACAGCTCTATCAGAAGAAGCCCCAATATTTGCATTTACTTTTACTCTTAAATTATGACCTATGCCACATGGAATAATACAATTATGTCTTTTATTAAATGGAATAACCACTTTACCATTCGCAATATTTTCCATTAAAATATCCTTTTTTATTCCCTCTCTTATCGCCACTTTCTCCATTTCAGGGGTAATAATACCTTCTTTTGCCTTTTCAATCTGGGTCATAACAAAGTATCCTTTTTATTATTTATTTATGTATTTTGAAAATTAAGTACTATTATAGTGTATGGATTGATTTTATCAACAAAAATAGGAAATTATTAATGTATATTAATACAAATATTAATACAAAGACTTCTTAACGCATATGTCCTCAACTTTATTTGATATTTCTGTTATGGCTTTAGTAAAATCTAATTCTTTATTATCTAAAAATGAAACATCCCCTTTATCTCCAGATTCAACCACCTTTGGATCAATCGGAATTCTTCCTAAAAATCTTAATCCTCTTACTTTTGCTATCTCCTCGCCACCTCTCTTTTTAAATAGATTTATCTCTTTTCCGCAATAAGGACATATAAGTCCGCTCATATTCTCTACTATCCCTAATATCTCCATATTTACCTTTTCACAAAAGTTTATAGATTTCCGTACATCAGCAAGAGAAATTTCCTGAGGAGTTGTAACAATTATAGCCCTTGAATCTGAAATTGTCTGAGCTACAGTTAATGGTTCATCTCCGGTACCAGGGGGTGAGTCTATTATTAAAAAGTCTGGATCAGACCATTCAATATCAGCGATAAACTGTCTTATCACCCCAATCTTAATAGGACCTCTCCATATAGTTGCTATATCTTTATCTTCACCCATTAATGCCTCTATAGATATAACTTCCAAATTATCAGAAAATTTAACAGGAAATGCTTTTCCTGGTGTTGGAGATGGAATAATACCACTTTTAAGACCTAAAAGCCTGGGTATACTTGGACCATGAAGATCAATATCCATAAGGCCAACTTTATAACCCTTTTTTGATAATAATATAGCAAGATAAGCTGCTATACTACTCTTTCCTACTCCACCTTTCCCACTCATTACCATTAATTTATGATTTATCTTGCTAAGCTTTTTCTTTATCTCCTCCTCCTGCAGTTGCCTTGCATCTTTGTATGCCTTTTTTTCTTCCATTTTCTTTTATAACCTCCTTTCGCTATATGATATCCTGGCATTGTAAATTCAAAAGTCCTATTATTTAAATAAGCATTTATGACCTTATCCACCTTACCAGATATGCCATAAATTGTTCTTATACCCAAGCCATTTAGTCTTTCTAAAAAGGATCTCGATATGGCTCCACATATAATACAATCAATACCAAGTTCATCTATAAGCCTACATTTTTTATGAAGTTCTCCTACATCTATATTTATCTCAAACCTTCTTAGCTCCTTATTACCATATGTATCTATAATTATTAATTTAGTAGCTACATCAAAAACAGGTGAAACCCTATCTTTCCAAATAGGAACAGCTACTTTCATAATTTTATCTATATATGCATTTATTATGCCAAAAATTTAGGTAATTAATTGAATATTGTTCAAAACAAAAAATATTTCAATATTGCAATGGCATATAGAATAAATTGCATTTTTGCAATTAATCAGGAACTTTTATATTCAAGCGTTTCATTTTCCTCCAAAGTGTTGAAGGATGTATACCCAACTGTTTTGAAGCCATTTTTCTATTCCAGTTATTTTGCCTTAAAACTTCATATATATACTCTTTTTCTATATCCCTAAGAGAACCTCCTTTATTAGTAGTTATAGAAAGCCTTTTTTCAAATCCTAATCCCATCCTCAAACGTAAATTATCTGGTAAATGCTCAAGGTCTATAATATTCTTATCACATATTAATGTTGCATATTCTATAATATTTTCTAATTCTCTAACATTCCCTGGAAAATCATATGACATCAATATTTGGACAACAGCATGAGAAACTCCTTCTATATCTTTTCCTATAAGTCGGGAAAATCTACTTATAAAATGGTCTATTAATAAAGGAATATCCTCTTTTCTCTCTCTTAAAGGAGGAATAACTAATTTTACTACATTAATCCTATAATATAGGTCGTCTCTGAACTTTCCTTCCTGAACCAATCTATCCAAATCTTTATTGGTAGCAGCTATAATTCTTACATTAGCTTTAACTGGATGAGTACTACCAAGAGGTTCATAAGTTTTATCCTGAAGCAATCTCAAAAGCTTTACCTGAAGCATTGCTGGTAAATCGCCAATCTCATCCAAAAATAGAGTTCCTCCTTCTGCAAGAGTCACACGACCAGGCTTATCTCTCTTTGCATCAGTAAAAGCACCTGCTTTATATCCAAAAAGTTCTGATTCAAGCAAAGTATCAGGTAAAGCACCACAATTTACTATTACCATTGGGCCATTTTTTCTATGACTCATAGAATGAATAGCTTTTGCAAAAAGTTCCTTTCCAGTCCCACTTTCTCCTACCAAAAGGACTGTTGAATCACTCTCTGCCACATGTTCCATGATTCTAAACAGTCTATGCATTTGGAGATTTTTGCTTATAATGTCATAAAAGGTATGTTTATCTCGTAATTCCTTTTTTAATTCTTCTAATGTACTTAAATCTCTAAAAGTTTCCACTCCTCCTATTATTTTTTTATTTTCATCCTTTAAAAGAGCAGTTGAAATACTAACAGGTATTTTTTCACCTTTTGAATTAATTATATATATTGAATTATTTAATGTCGGCTTTCCAGTAGTCATAGTCTGCCTAAGCGCACACCCCTTTTCACATACGCTCGCTTTAAAAACTTCCCAACACTGCTTTCCAACAGCATTTCTACGGGATATTCCTGTAATTTTTTCTGCGGCTCTATTAAAAGATGTTATCCGCCATTTAAGATCAACTGTAAAAACTCCATCAGCAATACTATCTAATATTATTTGAGTATAATCTTTAAAAAGTCTTCTCATTAACAATAAAGCTCTCAATAAAAAATTACTTGATTTTATCAAAAAATAGGGTAAACTTAAATATAATTTACGGGGCGTGGCGCAGTCTGGAAGCGCACCTGCTTTGGGAGCAGGGTGTCGGGGGTTCAAATCCCTTCGCCCCGATTATTTTAGGAAGGAGGAATAAGTTGCCAAATCATAAGTCAGCCATAAAAAGGATGCGTCAGAATGAAAAAAGAAGATTAAGAAATAAAGCATATAAAACCAGAATAAAGAATATTATCAAAAAA
>CAZMNC010000020.1:0-24304 GCA_964567535.1 uncultured Desulfobacterales bacterium
TTTTTTCTGCAATTTTTCCTTGTCCTTTTGCGATTACTTTTGGAGCCTTGTCTTGTGCAGGACAATATTTTAATGCTATTGCTTTTAAAAGCTCTCTTTTTTTATTCATGCTATAAAGTCAAGCCCCTTTTCCCCTTTATAAAGTATATTAGCAAAAAATCCCCTTTCCCAATATTTTTTTGGCATGATTTTACAGTCTAAATTTATCTGTTTTATAAGATAGTTTCTTTTTAAATTATTCTTTAATGTTTTTATTTGTTCTTTTATAATATTAAGTGTTTTTATCTCCTTTACATAAAACATTATTTGGATATCCTTATTTCTATCATTTATCACTATATTTATATTTCCTAACCGCGACAAATTCAGATTTATAAATATATTTTTATAAATATTTTTTGGATTATCTCCTTTTTTAAAAGAAAAAAAGACTTCTATATCCTTTATATAATAAAAGCAAGGAATTTGAAGATATAAACCTTTTGCGTGTTTATTAAGAGTCTTAAAAAGAGCCATATAATCTTGTGATTCTTCTTTTATATATTTATTGTTAATAGCATCTTTTTCAAGATATAAATACAATTTTATAAGATTGTTCCAAAATTCTTTTTCTTTAATCCGCATCCCATTTAGGATAAAGCGAATAATAGATCTCAAATTGGGCTCATAGAGGTATATATTTTTTATTAATTTCCATATAGAAATATCTTTTAAAGATACAGGGTTATATTTGATAGTTTCTATAAAGGTATTTTCTATGTCTAATTGTCTAAGCAAAATTTTAGGCTTTAGGGCTTCAACCCTCAAACATATATAATCTCCTTTCTTTAAATCTTTTTTGCTATTTGCTAATATAGAAGCATTTGAAAAGCTTATAATATATAAATCCTGTGCTATCTTTTCTTTAACATAAGCTTTTAATAACTGCCCGATATTTCTGAATATAGAATTTTTTATATTATTATTATTAGCATCCTTAGCCTCTATGATATCTATATTGGAGATCATTCCAGTCCGAACATTTTTCTTAACTCTTTATCAATCCTTTCAGGGTCGCCAGAATTATAATAAAGTATGTTTTTTAAGTGAGAGAGAGTATCCAGATCTGTGGCTATAAAAGATAAAACAAAACCTTTATCATCATGCCTTATCACTTTGCCTTTAAATTTAAGAACAATGTTATCTTCTCCATTGAGTCTCATATTTACATTACATATCTCGCCTATAGAGGGCTTTTTTTCGCTAAGTACATACAATCCCTTAAAACTTACATCTTTCGTTTTGTTACTTATTATTTCTCCAGTTTCTGAGTATACATCTACCTTTGCATCAAAAAAGACCCTTATATTTCTTCTTCTGTCAGTTAAATCTTTCATCTCCTATTACCCATTTTTATCTAAGATTACTAAAAAATAGGTCTATTGTCTATTAATCATACCTTCCGATTATCTATTATACCCCTATGTTTATATATCGAACATTTTATAAGTAAGTTCATATAAATTTTACTTTAAAAATACCTTTTTGTTTTTGCCTAAAATACTCTTGAAAATCACAAAAAGCTCTGTTAGTGTATTCACATGTTTCAGATGATAGACGATATAGCTCTGAAAGGTGAATATGTGAAATATCCTATTTTGCCAAACAAATCTACTTCAGAAAAGAGGTGTCTGTCTTGTGGAACAAGAAATATTAAGTCAGGTCGAAGGTATTGTTCTAAGGAATGCAGGCAACATATGAATTGGGTTTTATCATTATCAAAGGGACTGTTGAGGGCATTTAATGCTAGGTATGCTACTTTTTCTTATACTTCTGAGTATGTGATATTAGATATTTTACCTGTATGGTCAAATGGTATATCCAGGCTTATGGGAAGGAGGAATCCAGATAGAAAACCTGCTGAAGATTTTAAAGAGTTGATACTTCATTGGGGTAAAAAATGGCATGAGCTTGTTAATAGAAATAATTCTAAGAGTTATGCTTCTTTCTTTCTAATTAAACAAACATATATAGAGACTTTAGATCCAAAGAGAATAAAACCTATTAAAATACCTATACCTCGTCTTTCTTCAAGAGAAAAATTTTGTATGAGGATATTACAAATAAAAAAAGAGGAGCTATTTTCCAAGCCAACTATAGCTCTTATTAAATCTGCTTATAAAAGGATGGCTAAAATATACCATCCTGACATGGGTGGGGATGAAGAAAAGTTCAAGCAATTAAATGAAGCTCATAGGCATATGCTTATGTGGGCTAAAAATCCCAATTATAGTTTTCGTAAAGCATTAGAAGGATGTTGGTCCTATGATGGTAGCACTAATAGATGGTCGCCTCCTCTTTAACTAAATTTCTGTTATTTGCAGAATATTACTAAATCGAGTCTCTTTTTATTTTAATAGCATAAAAGATATATTTTAATATATAGAATAGAACAGTACGTAATTATCTCATACATACACTTCTGACTTGTCTGAGATCTGTCAACCCAAGAAATATCTTTCTTATACCATCCTGCATCAATGTTTTCATACCATCTCTGATTGCCTGCTCTCTTAATTCCTCTACAGGTGCTTTTTTTTGGATAAGAGATTTTATTTCTGGAGTCCCTACTAATAATTCAAAAAGTGCTACTCTACCCTTATAACCCGTATTATTACATTTCTGGCATCCTTTTGCTTTATATAGAAATAAATCATCATTATATTCAATACCTAATTCTTCAAAACCATCCCCATAAGACTTTACAAGGATTTCATATTCTTCTTTAGTAGGATGATATTTTTCTTTACAATTTGAACATAAGGTTCTTGCAAGACGCTGGGCTAATATCCCAAGGATTGCATCAGCAAAATTAAAAGGATCCATACCCATATCTAATAGTCTTGTTATAGTTTCTGGTGCGCTATTGGTATGTAATGTGCTAAATACCAAATGTCCTGTAAGAGAGGCTTCAATAGCAGTAGATGCTGTTTCAACATCTCTCATTTCACCTATCATTATAACATCAGGATCTGCTCTTAAAAAGGCTCTCATTGCTGCTGCAAAGTCAAGGCCAATTTTTGACATTACTTGCACTTGACGTAATCCTTCTTGAGTGATTTCTACTGGGTCTTCAGCTGTCCATATCTTTTTCTCAGGTGTATTTATTCTTTTAAGTGCAGAATGAAGTGTTGTAGTTTTTCCAGATCCTGTTGGCCCGACTACAAGTACTATACCATAAGGCTTATGAATAATATCAATAAATGCATTATAATCTCTTTCGCTCATATAAAGTTTTTCCAATGGAAGAGGTTCACCACTTGCCAGTATTCTCAATACTACATCCTCATTTTGATTTGCCGTTGGAATTGTGGCTACCCTTAATTCTATATCAAGAGGAGCAAATTTTTTAAACTGAATTTTTCCATCCTGAGGAAGACGTCTCTCAGATATATCTAAATCAGACATTATCTTTATCCTTGATATAAGAGCATTCTTATATACATAAGGTACAGTTTGATATACCTGACATATTCCATCAACCCTTATTCTAATAAGTACAGGTTTTTTACCTGATTGGGGTTCAATATGAATATCAGAAGCTCCTCGGTTATAGGCATCTATTATTATTTTATTAACTAATTGGACAATAGTGCTGTCTTCTTCAGATATAAATTCCTCTTCTTCCTCTTCCTCTGTGGTTTCTTCTGTTTCAAGTTTGGTGATAAGACTTTCAATACTTGTGGAATCTGTTAAAGGGGTAATTTTCTTTACGTTAAAAAATAGATCTATAATTTTTTCTATGTCATCTCTTGTAGAAACCCAGTATTCAAATCTGTTCCCTGGTAATATTTTTGATATTACATCTCTTGCTGGTAAAAAATTTGGGTCTTCCATTGCAACAATTATTTTATCGTCTTCTTTTGTTATAGGTACAAATCCGTTATATTTAAGGAATCCCGGTTTTAGCCCTTGAAGTAATTCTCCAGGAATACTCATATTAGGTTCATATGCTATAAATTTAGTATTATAAAATTCTGACAACGATTTTCCGATGTCTTCTTTTGATACATTAAAATCACTTATAAGTACTGATTCAACAGTCTTTTTTAACTTTCTTGCAAGAGACATTGCCCGAGCCAAGTCTTGAGGAGTTATGATATTATTTCTTATTAAAAAGTCGAATTTTGTACGAGTAGTTTTTTGAGCTGCTTTTTGATTTTTAAAAAATGCTACTCCAAGAACCTTTCCTATATCTTGGACAAATTTTTCATCATCTTCATTAAATTTTGTAGCAGTTTTTTTGTTTATAAGCTGAACCACACCAAGTATATATCTTTTATATACAATGGGAGCTGCTAATACTTGTTTTGTCCTATATTTTGTTTTTTCGTCCCATTTTTTATCAAACTTAAGCTGAGGGCTTATATTTTTTAATTCGTTTTCATTATATACATCAGATATATTTACTAATCTGCCTGACCACGCAGAATATCCAGCTATACTATCAGTATTCACAGGAACCCTTATTTCATTGATCTCATTTCCTGTTTTAAATTTAGAGTATATTTCTCTGTTTATTCCATCAACTGCATATATAGTTATTCTGTCTGCATCAAAAAGGCTTAATATATCATCCTGTAGATTAATAAGAATTTCTTCTGTATTAGTAGCAGAATGAATTTCGTTTATTATATATGTCAGTCTTTTTTGATATTCTAATTCTTTTTCAAGAGTTCCTTTATTTTTGGGAGATTCGTTTTTCCTTTTTGTTAAAAATACCATAATTCCCTTATTGTGATTTTTATGCAAATTTAATATTAATATAAAGTATCATACAAATTTGGTTGATACAATACCAAAATAAGAGGTGCTGATTATGTTGACTGATTCTCATGCACATTTGGATACAAAAGATTTTAAAATAGATTTGGATGATGTTATAAAAAGGGCTCAACAGGAAGGAATAGGGAGTATAATAACGGTTGGTGTGGATCTAAAAAGTTCTAATGATGCATTAAATATAGCTAAAAGATATCCAGGTATTTATACTGCTGTTGGTTTTCACCCTCATAATGCTGCTAAAGTAACAAAGAATGAAATTCAAACACTTATTGATATGGCTGAAGATCCAAAGGTAATTGCTTGGGGAGAGATAGGTTTAGATTTTTTTAAGAGCTATTCCCCAAGACAGAAGCAGATGAGAGTGTTTGAAGAGCAATTAAAGATTGCATCAGATCTTAATATTCCTGTGATAATACATGATAGAGATGCTCATACTTATATAGTAGATGTTTTATCAAAATATAATGTTATTGGATTGATACATTGTTTTTCAGGAGATTTAGAATTGGCAAATGTATTTGCTGAGATGGGATTTTATATTTCTATACCTGGAACTGTAACTTATAAAAAAGCTACTAAGATCAGAAAGGTTGTAGCTAATATTCCTTTAAATTATATGGTTATTGAGACAGATTCTCCTTTTTTAACTCCTTATCAGAAAAGGGGTCAAAGGAATGAACCCTCGTTTGTAAAATTTGTTGCTCAAGAGATAGCTCTTATAAAAGGAATCAATGTAGATGAAGTAGCTAAAGTAACCACAAATAATATAAGAAGATTGTTTAATATATGACAACATATAATTCATTCAAATTTATATCTAATGAATATCCTTTAATTCTTGCTTCGGCTTCTCCCAGAAGAAGCTCTCTTCTTACTGGGCTTGGGATACCTATTAAAGTGGTGCCAAGCACTATTGAGGAGAATGATAATACAGAAGATCCCGTTATGTTTTCGCTGAATATTGCTCACAAAAAGGCAGAAGATGTTTATTCCAAGATAAAAGATGGTTGGATTCTTGGCGCGGATACTATAGTAGTTATCGATGATAATATTCTTGGAAAACCAAGAGATTATATGGATGCAAAAAAGATATTAAAAAGGTTGAGTGGCAGGAAGCATATGGTTTTTACCGGCTTTTGTATATTAAATCCTCTGGGTAGGATTGCCCATATGGAACATGTTAAATCAGAAGTTGTGATACGGGATTTAGATGATAAAGAAATAGATGCATATCTTGCTACTGGCGAACCCTTTGATAAGGCTGGAGCTTATGCTGTCCAAGGGGTCGGCTCTTTTATGATAAAAGGTATATATGGTTCATATACAAATGTTGTAGGGCTTCCAATATGTGAACTAATACTTGCGTTAAAAAAGATAAAAGCGATACCAAATTTTCCATAAAATAAAAAATGGGCACGACGAGATTTGAACTCGTGACCTCTACCGTGTCAGGGTAGCGCTCTCCCCCTGAGCTACGTGCCCATTGACGATATTTTAATACTAAGCATTAATAGGATTGTCAATGAAAAAAGATTGTTTTCTTATTATACATCAGGGGGCATTAGGAGATATTGTATTAACTTTTCCTATCTTGTTGGCTATAAAGAGAGAGCATATATGTAATATTCATATGATGTGTCAGGCTCAATATGGGATCATAGCAAAATCCTTAGGTATTGCAGAAAAAGTATTTCCTATAGAAGGTGCTCTTTTTTCGTCTGTTTTTTCTATTAATCCAATGAAAGAAATGATAGATCTACTAAATAGTTATAGAAAAATATTAATATTTTCTTTTTCTGATCACTTAAAAAAAATCATTGTATCTCTTACAAAAGATATGGGTACACAGGTATTTATGGTTTTTCCACGTCCAAAGCCAACAATAAAAATTCATATTTTAGATTATATTAGGCTAAAATTAAAAAAAATAGGTCTTATAAAAACAGATGACCTTGTATTATATAAAAACAAGTTTATATCAACAAAAACAGATACTAAGCTTGCTACCATAATTCATCCAGGAGCTGGGAGCAAAAGAAAAAGATGGGATATATATAATTTTATTAGTCTATTTTATATGCTTAAAAAAGAAGGAATAAGAGCAGAATTCATTATTGGACCTGCTGAAAAAGATTTGTATCCAATAATAAGGGCTAAGCTATCTAATCAAGAAATTCATATTATCGAGGATATCAAAGGGCTTATAAAACTTCTAAATTATACTAAAGCTTTTATAGGAAATGATTCAGGTGTTACCCATCTATCCGCATTTTTAGGAATACCTACTATTGCTATATTTGGTCCATCAGATCCTGTAAGGTGGAGGCCTATTGGTAATTTAGTAAAAATTGTAAGATCCTCTACTAATTGTAACCCCTGTTTCGAGTTACGATCTGAAAATTGTAAAGATCCTTTATGTCTCTATATAAAACCAGAACAAGTTTTTGAGGCTTATATAAAACTTATTTCTTGATTGCATTCATTATAAAATTTTTTTGTATTTCTATATACTTATCAATTGATAATCTTTTCTTTAAATGCCATCTTTTTAAGCTCCACATATGAGATAATATAACTATATTATAAGCTATAAGATCTGTATCCATATCCATAAATATATCTTTTTCTATTCCTTCCTGTAGGATATCTCTAAAAATTTTGCTTAACTCCACCTCCATTTCCATTATTTTATGTTTTGCTGATTTATCAAGAGAACTAGATTTTTGATACATCAATAATACTTTGTCTTGTTGTTTATCTAAGAGGCGAAAATATAACGATATAGCTATTGCAAGCTTTTCTTCAGGATTATCTATATCTTTTAATTGAGATATAATATTTTTTCTAAATATATTAAGCATATCTTCCATTATTAAACGCATTATTTCAGATTTGTTCTTTATATATTGATAAGTTACTGGAATTGTAACTCCTGCTTTATCAGCTATTTCTTCTATTGAAGTGGCCTTAAATCCCTTTTTTGCATATAATTCACTTGCTGTATCTATTATTTTTTGTCTAACTTTGTCTTTGGCAACTATTTGATCTAATATTCCTAATCTTTTTTTCTTATCTTCCATTTTTTCACCTCTTGCTAAGAATTTTAAAATTAAGCTTGTGATATTTGTTAAAATTATGTTAACCTATTAAAAAAGATTTGTAAACCTTTTAATAATAAGCATTATGAAATATCTGGATAAAATAAAAGATGTCTTAAATATAAAAAAAATAATATCTCAATTAAGAGCTAAAGGAAATAAAGTTGTATTTACAAATGGTTGTTTTGATATTATTCATTTAGGTCATATTAGATACTTACATCGTGCTAAAGAATTAGGAGATATTTTAGTAGTAGCTATCAATAGTGATTCATCTGTAAGAAAGATAAAAGGATCTAAAAGACCTATTTTGGATGAGAGAACACGTGCTGAAATATTAGCATCAATCGAATGCGTAGATTTTGTGTTAATATTTAATGAAAATACACCTAAGAATGTAATTCACATGCTGATGCCTCATATAGATATACTTGTTAAAGGGGGAGATTGGAGAGAAGATCAGATAATTGGATCAGAAATAGTTATAAGGGCAGGGGGAAGGGTTGCTACAGTTCCCTATATTTCAGGTTTTTCAACTACATCAATAATAGATAAAATTATAAAGAGATTTTGCATTTGATTTACTTTTTTAATTTATTGATATCGCCAAGACCCAGTAGATGAAATCCTATACCAAAGCTGTTTTGCTCATCTTGTCTTTCAACTTTAAAAACAACAGCCCAACATTGGCTGTCATATCTCAACCAGTATGAATTAGATACTGTGGTATCTGATCTCATCTCAAGTGCAAATTGACTTCCAAATGAAAATCCATAAGCAAGATTTATGTCAAAATATCCTTCTAAACTTTCTCTATTGTCTTTTTGGTATATATAGTCTAATTTATATGTATCATTTCTTCCTCCTGTCCTTGGCATTGATAGATTTGCTGAAAAAAGGGCTGATATTATTTCAGTATCGTAATGATCCCATTTGAAATATCCTCTAAAATCCATATTTTGAAATGGAGTGGCAACAAGATTCATATATAAAGGGGTAAAATGTCTATCTCCATTATCTCCATATCCTTTAAAATCATATCCTTGAGTTAAAGTTAGATGTGCCCACTGTCTGTAGTGAATATTTCCTTTGTTATCCACAAGCTTCGCATCTAAGAAATTTTTTAAAGAAAAATTAAGTTCATTTACATCAGATTCACTATCAATAGGTTCAAACCATGGTCTGTACTTGCTGTTTCCCATATTTTCTTTATATCTGTATTTTAACTCTGGCCACATATAATGGGTCAATTGTTTTGCATTTTTCCAATTTATATTAAATGCTCTTTCTATCTTTGCTGATACTCTTGCTCCTGTTTCGTAAGCATTTTTTGACTGATATGTGTTTTTTCCTGTTTCTCTATCTATTATTTCTCCTGTATAATCGTATATGAACCAAGGTTCAAATTCTATCATATCTTTAAACCAAAATGGAAAATGCAACTCTGGAGTGAAATTAAACCTGCTTCCTTTATCGCCTGTATCCCTCCATATATATCCATAACTGCTTGTAAACCCATAAAATATAGGATATGAACTGATCTGCTTTGGGAGTTTTTGAAAATAAAGTTCTGTTATAGGTTCAGGTGTTGGATTGTTAGGTATATGCTCTGGCCTTTGATAATAGGTACTCATAAATTGCAAGCTATAATCTTGACTGTATCTACTTAATCTCAATGATGTTTTCCTTGTGGGAGATCTTATTTCATCCATTGGTCTATGGAATTCATCTTCAAGATTAGCTCTTGCATTGAATCCAAAAAGACCTCTTTCAAATTCTAAAAGGTAATCTTGATCACTTATATAATCCAAATCTATTTTTGCCATTATATCCCATGGCAGCTTTTGATTCATTTTGCCTCTAAACCAATATCTTGTTTTATTGAGCCGGTTATATGGACTAAGTTCTCTGTCATCTTTATCTAACAGATCTTTTTCCCCTTCTTTATCTCTTAATATATCAGTCAGAATAGATAATTTTGAGTTTTCATCACTTATATGTCTAAATTCTAAACCTTGCATATATCCTCTTTTACCCATATATCTCTGATAAAAAGTAGCATCTGTATTATCAGAAATAGCCCAGAAAAATGGGATTTCCAAATCTATTCCATTTTTTCCAAAGTATCCAGCTCTTGGTGGTAAAAGTCCTGTCTGTCTCTTTGATTTTGTAGAAAACATTACGTAAGGAATATAAAAAACCGGGATTCCCTTTACTTTAAATATTGCATTTTTTACTTTGCCATATCCTTTTATAGTAACCTTTACTTCAGAACTATCCAAACTCCAGGCTGGTTTGTCTGATTCGCACGTAGTGACTCTACATTTTTTTATAATATAAGTGTTCTTGCTGATTTTTTTTATTTCAGCTCCACTAATGTAATAATGGCTACCTTTTATAAATATACAACATTTTTTTAAATCTCCTGTGCCTTTTTTAAGATTTATAATCCCTGTCTCACCAACCATTATATCTTGGGGTGTTTCAAACCATATATCCCCTTTCAAGTTTGCTATTCCTGTTTTTTCATTATAAGAGACATTATCTGCATATAAATAGTTATCTCCTTTTTTTAATATAACATCTCCTTTGCCTATATAAATTTTGTTTTCAGCATCATAGCTTAATATATTTGCCTTTATCTCCCAAGGAAGCTTTTTATTGGTTGCACATATACCTACATTTGGTAAAAATGTAATAACTATTAAGCATATAATGATATTTTTCATCATTCTGTTATCTCATCTGGCCTGTATTTGATAGGATCAAGATAACTTAATGCCTCTCCTACAGTAAAAAGAGAGCCTGTTATAAGTATGATACTATTTTTATTTGCAAGATTTAATGCTTTATCAATAGCATTTTTCAAAATAGGAATTATTTCTGTTGGCTTATTAAATACTTTTCCTAAATCTGCAAGAGTTTCTGGTGTTGCTGCTCTTGAATATGCAGGTCTGGTATATATAACATAGTCAGATAATGGCAAAATGTTACCTAACATGGCTTTTATATCTTTATCTTTCATTATTCCTATAACCAAAATTAATCTATATTTTTTGAATCTTTCTTTAATAGACTTGACAAGCATTTTTATAGCATATGGATTATGAGCTCCATCTAATATAATATATGGTGACTTGGATAGAATATGCATTCTACCAGGCCAAAATGTATTTTTGATTCCTTTATATATAGCTTCGCGAGGAATAAAAAATCCTTTCTCTTTTAGGAGCTCTAATGTTCCTATAGCTGTGGCCACATTTCTTGCCTGAAAGATTCCGTTTATTCCCGGTTCAATACCTCTAAAAACCTCTTTTATTCCATAGTAGTTGATTTTATTAGCTACTTTCTTATATCTTATATGTTTTCCAATCCTAAACATTGATACATTCATTTCTTTTGCTTTATACTCAAAAAATCTTATAATATGTGATTGAGTAACACCTGTTATTAAATCTACTTTTTCTTTTATAATACCAGCTTTTTCTTTAGCAATATCTATAAGTCTTGACCCTAAGAATTGCTGATGTTCCAGGCTTATATTTGTTATTATTGATATAATAGGATTAATAACATTTGTAGCATCAAGCCTTCCACCCATTCCTACTTCCATTATATCTATATCTGTTTTTTGTCTGCAGAAATATATGATAGCCATTGCAGTAACTGCCTCGAAAAATGTGGGCGGCTCTTCAGGAATAAATATTTTTTTCAATTCAAATATTAAATTTGCTGCGTCTTTTTGGGATATTTCTATACCATTAATTTTTATCCTTTCTGTAAATCTTACAAGATGTGGAGATGTATAAAGACCCACTTTATAGCCTGATTCTTTTAAAACAGAACTTATAAATGAAGCCACAGAACCTTTGCCATTTGTACCTGCAATATGGATATATTTTTTATTATAATGAGGGTTACCAAAAGTCTTCAATATGTTCTCTGTTTTAGAGAGACCAAATTTTATCCCAAATTTTTGAAGACTATAAATATATTTTAGGGCATTTTTATAAGTTTCTTCTTTCATTCATCAAGCGTTATTTTTCTCACTATTTCATATGTCGATTCAATTGCTCTTTTTAATTCATGAGCTTTATTTCCGCCTCCTTGCGCCATATCAGCTCTTCCACCACCTTTTCCGCCCACAATAGAAGCTATCTCTTTTATTATTTTACCCGCATGAAATTTATTAATTAAATCTTTTGTTATCATGCATGTAAGCATGACTTTTCCTTTTTTTTCAGCACCAACAACAACTATACCAGATTTTATTTTGTCTTTTATTTTATCAGCAGTATCTCTTAAATCTTTTTGGGAATCTACGTCTATTATTTTTGCTAAGACGTTTATTCCATTTATCTTTTTTATGCCTACAGTTATATCTTCTGTTTTTCCAGTAAGAAGTTTTAATTTTAAAATTTCTATCTGTTTTTCTTTTTCTTTTTTTTCTTGTAATAATTTTTGAAGCTTTTCTATCATATCTTCTGAAGAAGTTTTAAGCAAAGAAGATGCATATCTAAGTTGATTTATCATGTTTTGTACATATTTTATTGCTGTTTCTCCTGTAACTGCCTCTATTCTTCTCACATTTGATGCAACAGAACTTTCACTTATTATTTTGAATAAACCAATATTTCCAGTTCTATTTGTATGAGTTCCACCACATAATTCTATGCTGATTCCATCGCCTATTTCTACAACTCTTACTATATCTCCATATTTTTCTTCAAATATGGCTACTGCTCCTGATTTTATTGCTTCATCCCTTGGCATTTCTTTTGTTTTTACAGATAGGTTTTTTCTGATAAGCCTATTGATAATTAATTCTATCTCCTCAATTTTATCCCATGATATCTGGGCAAAATGACTAAAATCAAATCTTAATCTATCAGGGGATACTAAAGATCCTGCTTGCTTAACATGATCTCCAAGCACTCTTCTCAGTGTAGCATGGAGTAAATGTGTTGATGTGTGGTTTAAAGCTATTGCATTTCTTCTTTCTTCATCAACTGAGGCTTCCACTTCATCCCCTATGCAAACAGATCCGTGTTCCAATATACCCTTATGTAGTATAATTGCTTGGGATGGTTTTTTTGTATCTATAACTTTAAATAAAAAATTTTTTCCTATTATATATCCAGTATCTCCTACTTGTCCGCCTGCTTCTCCATAAAATGGGGTTTTATCCAAAACAATATCTATTTCTTTTTTTCCTTCTAATCTATCCACAATATTACCATCACAAATAATAGCTATAATCTTGGCACTGCATTTTAAAATTTCGTATCCAATAAAATTTGAATTGATTCCAGCTGATATAATTTTTTTTATGATATTTGACAGTCCTTTTTCATCTGTTCCCCATGACTTTTGAGACATGCTTCTTTGTTTTTCCATTGCATTTTTATAGCCTTCAATATCTAATTTTAGTCCCTCATCTCTCGCTACATCCTGTACTATATCTATAGGAAGTCCATACGTATCATAAAGCTTAAATATAAAGTATCCTGGTATAGTGTCTTTATGTTCCGCCTTTAATTTTGCTATTTCTTCTTCTAAGATATTCATACTATAGGTAAGAGTATCAGCAAATCTTTTTTCTTCGTTTATTATAGTTTGATATATAGTATTTCTTGCTTTAAGTAATTCATGATAATCATGTCCCATTAAATCTATTACTTTAAAGCATACTTCTGAAAGAAAAGGACTTTTTATTCCAAGTACTTGAGCAAATCTTATAGCTCTTCTTATTATCCTTCTCAATACATATCCTCTTCCCTCATTTGAAGGTATAACTCCATCTGATATAAGAAATGAAATTGCTCTTGCATGATCTGATATAACTCTAAATGCTACATCTTTTTTCTTTTCTATACCATATCTTTGACCAGATATTACCTCGATACAGTTTATGAGCTCCTTAAATAGGTCAGTTTCATAATTAGATTTTACTCCTTGTACAACAGCAGCAAGCCTTTCAAGCCCCATACCTGTATCTATGTTAGGCTTTGGTAAAGGAGTAAGTTTTCCTGAAGAATCTCTATTATATTGAGTAAAGACGAGATTCCATATCTCAAGATACCTATCACAATCACATCCTGGCCTACAATCTGGCTTTCCACACCCAAGTTCATGGCCTTGATCAATTATTATTTCTGAACATGGACCACATGGACCTGTTTCTCCCATAGTCCAAAAGTTATCTTTTTCTCCTAAACGAACTATTCTTTCAGATGGTAGTCCCACCTCTCTTTCCCATATGTCATGAGCTTCATCATCTTCTAAATACACAGACGCATATAATTTTTCTGATGGAAGTTTATATACTTGGGTAAGGAGCTCCCATGCCCATATAATAGCCTCTTTTTTAAAATAATCCCCAAAAGAGAAGTTTCCTAACATTTCAAAAAAAGTATGATGTCTCGCGGTATAACCCACATTTTCTAAATCATTATGCTTACCTCCTGCTCTCATACATTTTTGAACACTTGCTGCTCTTTTATAAGGTCTTTTTTCTTCTCCTAAGAAGACCTTTTTAAATTGAACCATACCAGCATTTGTAAACAAAAGAGTAGGATCATCAATAGGTACTAAAGAAGAGCTTGATATTATTTCGTGACCTCTGTTTTTAAAAAATTCTAAAAATGCACTTCTTATTTCTCTGAATTCCATATTATCTTCCTCGTATTATCCTTCTTTTTCCATAGATTCCTGCTTCTTTAATCCTGTTTTTTCTCTTATCATATCTTCTATTTTATTAGCTAACTCTGGATTTTCCCTCAAAAACTGAATAGCATTTTGTCTCCCTTGTCCCATTTTGTTGTCACCAAAAGAGTACCAAGATCCACTTTTATCAATAATTCCACATATTACCCCTAAATCTAATATATCTCCTTCCTTTGATATTCCTTTTCCATATATTATGTCAAATTCTGCTTCCTTAAAAGGAGGTGCTATTTTATTTTTTACTACTTTTACTCTTGTTCTATTTCCTATTACTCTATCTCCTTCTTTTACAGGTGATATTCTTCTTATATCTAATCTTTGAGATGCATAAAATTTCAAGGCATTTCCACCTGTAGTAGTTTCTGGGCTTCCAAACATAACACCAATCTTCATTCTGATCTGATTTATAAATATTACACATGTCATGGATTTACTTATTGCTGAGGTAAGTTTTCTAAGCGCTTGAGACATAAGTCTTGCCTGCAATCCAACATGCTGATCTCCCATGTCTCCCTCTATCTCTGCCTTTGGAACAAGAGCTGCTACTGAATCCACAATAAGGGCATCAACTGCTCCGCTTCTGACAAGTATTTCTGCTATTTCTAAAGCCTGTTCGCCAGTATCTGGCTGAGATACTAATAAATTATCCACATTAACACCAAGATTTCTGGCATAATTAATATCAAGAGCATGTTCAGCATCAATAAAAGCTACCAAACCACCCATTCTTTGGGCCTCAGCAGCTATATGCAGTGCAAGTGTAGTTTTGCCAGATGATTCCGGCCCAAATATTTCTACAATCCTTCCCCTTGGGACTCCGCCTGTTCCTAAGGCTAAATCAAGTGCAATGGATCCAGTAGGTATTACAGGTATATCCATTACTCTTTGATCGCTCATCCTCATTATGGATCCGCGGCCAAACTGTTTTTCTATTTGAGATATAGCCTGTTCCACTGCTTTTTCTTTATCTGTCATACCAAATCTCCTATTATTTTTTTCCCTGAAGAGGCCAAGAATTGAGTTTTGTATATATGGCACCTTCAGGTTTTAGGTCACTTTTAAAAAGTGTTAATTCTTTTAATATGACACTTGAACTAACTATTTCTTGAAATTTGGGCATAAGTTTTATTAACTTATCTGTTTTATTAAATCCTTTTTTAAATCTGCCTAAGGTAAGATGAGGGCTAAATTTCCTTGTTTCTTCTTTTATTCCAAAAGATTTAAGTTTTTTTTGTAGTCTATTCCTAAAATTTCCCATTCTTTCTATATCTCCTTCAATTCCTATCCATAGGACCCTGGGCTTTCTAATACTTGAAAAAATTCCTATCCCTTTTGCCCTTATAGTAAAGGGGGCATATTTATCGCATGATTCTTTAACGACTTCTTCTATAGATATGAGGTTTTTTTCATTTATATTTCCCATAAATACTACAGTTAAATGTATATTTTCCTCTTTTACCCATTTTATATCAAGAGAATATGATTTTAATCCATTATATATAAAGGACACCGTATTTTTTATTTCTTCAGGCAGTTCAAATGCCAGGAAGGAACGTATCCCCATTTATATACCTTCTAATCCAATCTAATGCCATAGTCGAAGTATTAAGTTTTATTTGCATTCTATTTCCAAAGAAACGATATCTTTGAATAAAAGTTCCTTTTTTTGAACATAAGCCAATAAATACTGTCCCAACAGGTTTTTCTTTTGTTCCTCCATTAGGTCCAGCAATTCCTGTAACAGCAATACCTATATCTGATGGGATGCTGTTTTTAACTCCTTCTGCCATTTCTTTAGCTGTTTCAGCGCTAACAGCACCAAAATTTTTTAAGGTATTAGGATCTACTCCTAACAATTTAGTTTTTGCTTCATTGCTATATACTACTACTCCTCCCATAAAATATTGGGAACTTCCAGGGATATTTGTTATTCTATGACCAATAAGTCCACCTGTACATGACTCTGCAATAGAAAGAGTTAATCTGTGTTTCCTTAAAAGCTGTCCTATGACGTATTCCATACTTATATCTTCTGTGGCAAATATATATGAAGAAAGTTTTTTTTCTATTTCTGCTTTTATATTATTTAATTCTTCTTTTATATCCTCTTTTTTCCCGCCCTTTGCTGTAATTACTATATGATGTTCTGGAAACTCCGGATAAAATCCTATCGATATATTGTGAGAGTATTTTATGTCTTTTAAGGATTCAGCAATAACAGCTTCATTAACACCATATAATTTTAATATCTTTCTGCTTATAAAGGGAAGATTTTTACTTTTCTGTAATATATCAGGAATAACAAACTTATCTAATAAATATCGCATTTGTTCAGGGACGCCAGGGAGAAAATATAAAGAAACTTCTTTGTGTTTTATAGAGTATCCACAGGTACTTCCTTCAAGATCAAGTATTTTTGCTCCTTCTGGCATCCATGCCATTTTTTCCAAGGAGGGATTCATGTTTAAACCTATTTCTTTAATCTTTTCTTGAATATGGTCAAAAGCTGTTTTATTTAGGATAAGGGGTCTATTTAAGGCTTTTGCCACTATTTTATTGGTTATATCATCTTGTGTTGATCCAAGTCCACCAGTCACTATTACAAAGTTTGATCTGCTTATAGCTTTTTTTATAGCATCTGAAACCATTTCATAATTATCACCAACAGATGTTATTCTTAAAACCTGTATTCCTATTGCTGTAAGTCTTCCTGCAGCATAACAAGAATTTAAATCGATTCTTCTGCCACTTATAAGCTCATTTCCTATAGTTATAATTTCACCTTTTACCATATCGTCATATTGATACCTATATATATCCTTTATGTCAATTATATTGTAGAATAGTTATTCTCTTGAAATATAACGTTTTTTTTGTATAAAGGTGCAATAATATTTAATAAGGAGCTGTTTGAATGATTGAAAGGATGGTCAAATTTTTGTTTGAGGCTGGTATATTAAAAGAAACACCTAGAACTGGATATAGATTTTTGGGTAGCGGATCAGAATCTGTTGCAGATCATTGTTTTAGAACGGCAATAATAGGATATTGTTTATCTTTTGATGAAGATCTAAATAGACATAAAGTAATATTAATGTGTTTGTTTCATGATATTGCAGAAGCACGAACAGGGGATCATAATTATGTATATCAAAAATATGTAGACATAAATGAAAAAAAGGCATTAGAAGATCAATTAAAGAGCCTTCCCTTTAAAGACGAGATCATGGAATTGATAAATGAATTTAATGATGCTATTACAATGGAGGCAAAAATAGCAAGAGATGCAGATCAGTTGGATATGATACTGGAATTAAAAAAACAGATGGAAATCGGGAATAATAATGCAAAAGACTGGATATATTATGCTATTAAAAGATTGTTTACTGATAAAGCAAAACTTATTGCCGATCAAATTGTTAATAGCCATAGTAGTGATTGGTGGTTTACAAAGGATTCTAATTGGTGGATAAGAGGCAAATATTCTTTATCTTAATGAGACATCACCATATATGACTTTTTTTTCTCCAGTTTTTGTTAATAAAATTAAACTGCCATCTTCCTCTATTCTTACAGCAATCCCTTTCAGCTTATTTTCTTGGTCATAAATAGACACATGTTTGCCTATTATTAAAGATTTTTCATTCCACATCTTATATAATTCTTTTGTATTATGTTTTAATATCTTTTTGTAATTTTTATCAAAATTTTGGAGTATTTCTATAAGTAATGGCTCTCTTTTTATTAATTTTCCTGTTTCTTTAAATAGACTTGTAGCTGGATATATTAAATCTTTACTTTCCGGAGACCAGTTTACATTGATTCCCAAGCCTATTATCAAATAATCTAATATTCCATCTTTTAAAAAGAATTCACTTAGTATTCCTGCTAATTTTTTGTTATTTACATATATGTCGTTAGGCCATTTTATAAGTGATTTTATATTAAATATCTTTTCTATTGCACTTATACAGGAAAGAGCAAGTGCCATATTTATACAAAATACATAACTTTTTGGTAAACTGGATTTTAATATTATAGAAAAAAGAATATTTTTATACTTTTTTGATAACCAGGTTCTTCCTTTCCTGCCTTTTCCGGCTGTTTGGGATTCAGCAATAATAACAATATCTTTTTTTAGGTTCTTTGATATGATTCTTTTTGCAAATTCATTTGTAGAATCTACTTCATCCAATAAAATCACATCGGAGAATATTGTGTGTCTTAGAGCTGTTAAGATATAATCTTTATTAAGAGTTTTTTCTATATTCATACTTTTTTATTCATATTTTTTTATTGTAAAGACATTTTATAAATAATATAAAATATATTAAATTCAAAGCCAAATATAAAACTATGGGGTCTGATATCAAAGAGAACATACTTAATTGCATAGGAAATACCCCTCTGATAAAAATAAATAAAATAGTATCTAATAATAAGGTTCAAATATGGGCGAAGGTCGAGTTTTTTAATCCTGGTGGTTCTATAAAAGATCGGCCTGCTCTTTATATGATAGAACACGCAGAGAAAAAAGGAGAACTTACCAAAGAGAAAATAATCTTAGAAGCGACAAGTGGTAATACAGGTATTGGTCTGGCTTTGGTAGCAGCAGTTAAAGGTTATAGGGTGCTTTTAATAATGTCTGAAGGGGTAAGTGAGGAGAGAAGAAAAATTTTAAAGGCATTAGGAGCAGAGATAAAACTCACCCCTGCCCATTTAGGTACTGATGGAGCAATAGAGTATGCTTACAATTTAGCAAGAGAAGAGCCGAACAAATACTGGCTTGTAGATCAATTTAACAATGATGCTAACTGGAAGGCCCATTATTATGGGACGGCTCTTGAGATATGGAAACAGACAGGAGGTAATTTAGATATTGTAGTTGCCACAATGGGTACAACTGGGACTATTATGGGCATCAGCAGAAGATTAAAGGAATTAAAGCCGGCAGTCAAAATTATAGGGGTAGAACCTTATATGGGTCATAAGATTCAAGGTTTAAAAAATATGAAAGAGTCCTATGCTCCAGGTATATTTAATAAGAGTTTAGTAGATAAAATTATAAACATAGAAGATGACGAAGCCTTTGAAATGGCAAGACTTTTGGCGAAAAAAGAGGGGTTGTTTGTTGGAATGAGTTCAGGGGCTGCGATGGCTGCTGCTTTAAGAATTGCTAAAGAAATAAATAATGGAAATATTGTGGTCATATTACCAGATGGTGGAGAAAGATATTTAAGCACAGCTCTTTTTGCTATAAAGAAGAGTACAGGAATTTTTCTTTATAATACATTAACTCAAAAAAAAGAAGAGTTTATTCCTAATGCTGAAGATAAGATTAAAATTTATACATGTGGTCCAACCCTCTGCCGTTATATTGATTTAAATCAATGCAGAAGATTTATTTTTGTAGATTTGGTTAAGAGATACCTTGAGTTCAAAGGATATAAAGTATTTCATGTAATAAATGTAACAGATTTAGATGATAGTACAATAAAAGGGGCTGAAAAAAAAGGGATTTCTCTTAAAGAATTTACTGACCATTTTTTTTATGCTTTTTTAGAGGATTTAGATAGACTTTATATAAAAAAGGCTGATATATATCCAAAGGCAAGCGAATATATAGGAGATATGATCAAGATTACAGAAAAGCTTGTGGAAAAAGGATTTGCATATGAGAAATTTAGATCTATATATTTTGATATATCTAGATTAAATGATTATGGAAAGTTATCTCATATTGATTTAGATAAAATACAAGTTGGTAAGACAGTAGATTTGGATCTTTATGAAAAAGACAATCCAAAAGATTTTACTCTTCTAAAGAGATGTACTTTAAGAGAGTTAAAAAAAGGAATTTTTTTTAAGACAAAATGGGGAAATATAATTCCCACTTGGCATATGGAATGCGCAGCAATTATTTTTAAATGTATGGCTGGCAATTATGATATACACACAAGTAGTATTGATCTTATATTTCCTCATCATGAAAATATCCTTGCTATAGGAAAGGCGGTCACTGGGGATAAGATGGCATCCTATTGGTTACATAACGAGATAGTAAAGGGAGGAGAATCTATAACAATAAGGCAGATAATTGAGAAAGGATATAATGGAAGACATATAAGATATCTTTTATTAAGTAGACACTATAGAAAACCATTTACATTTACATGGCGTAAACTTGAAGCTGCAAAGAATACTATTTCTCGGATTGATCATTTTGTCCATAGGCTTTATTTTTACAAAGGCAATAGTGATGCAGATAAAGATGTAGACCAAAGGATATATGATATGAAACATTATTTTGTAGAAGCTATGGATGATGATTTTAATATGCCTTTGGTATTTGCTTCTCTTTTTGATTTTATTCATAGTATTAATAAATTAATAGATAAAAATATGCTTTCTGCTGAAAAGAAACAGGATATATTAAAATTATTACAACAACTTAATTCTGTACTTGAGATAATGGATCTCAGTCCGCCACAGATTGAGGATAAAGAGATATTAGATCTTATTGAAGAAAGAAATTTGGCGAGGCAGAAAAGAGATTGGCAGAAAGCAGATTATATAAGAAAATATTTAAGAAAAAAAGGTATAGAACTAATTGACACAAAAGATGGAACAATATGGAGAAAAATTAAATAGTATTAATCAGACCCTTGTTCATCTTTTTCCTTAGGAATCATGTTTTTGCATGGATGTAAAAACATAGGCCACTGACTTTTATTTCCATCCCATGATTCAACCCTGCAGAATCCAAGACTATGCATACTATTATGATTTTCCTTATTAGAAAAATAAGAAAAATGCCTACATAATATACACCTTATAAGTCTATTATAATTATGGTTTTTAGAATTTTTATAATACAGTGTTTTCCCCCATAATAAAAATGGCGGAGAGAGAGGGATTCGAACCCTCGGTAGGGGTTTCTGCCCCTACACTCGCTTAGCAGGCGAGCGCCTTCAGCCAAACTCGGCCATCTCTCCGCTCCGGAGGGAGAGGGATTCGAACCCCCGGAGGGCTTTTTAAACCCTCAGCGGTTTTCAAGACCGCCGCCTTAAACCACTCGGCCATCCCTCCGTTTTTTATTCTACGTATCCTTATCAATATTTCAAGCTAAAAAAGCAGAAAAATGATTTTCTCTGTTCTTAGAGACTTTGTAACAAGCTATAAAGAGATATCCTAATTTCAGAGATCTTATTATTTTTATATCTTATTTGCGTTTTATCAAATTACAAACAAGGATTAAATAGCGATAGTAATCTTTGAGAATATATAGCCATGCTTAAAAAAGTTCTATGATGAAAAATCAGTTAGCATATTAAATCCTATTATTTATAATTTGGTGTTTATTAATAATATTATATCCGCATTTTAATATGGATTGCAATGTTAATTGCCTCTTGAATTTTTATAATTTAATGTATTAAAAAATTTAAAAATTAATGCTATAAACAATTTTATGCTTATAAATATAAACAAAATTTTATATTTTTAATTTATAAAGAATATATTAAATTGTAATTATAAAAAAATATTTTATTATTTTTATATTAAAATGCTGCAGGGAGTATTTATTATGTTTTATTTAAAAAAATTTTTGTTTTGTGTAATATTTTTGATTTTTATTAATAGGGTTTATGCAATGTCAGGTATAAGGCCTGATATGTTTGCTGGGAAATGGTATCCTTCGAATAAAGAGGAATTGTATGATATGGTTAATAAATTTTTATCTCAAGCAAAATTGCCATATATAAAAGGCAAGATAAAGGCCATTATTGTTCCTCATGCAGGATATATGTTTTCTGGTGCTGTAGCTGCATATGCATTTAAAGCTATAAAAGGTGAAGACTTTACTAGGGTTATAATGATAGGGCCTTCTCATAGATCATATTTTCAAGGTATATCAGTTAATATTCAGGAAGGTTATAAAACACCTTTTGGCATTGTTCCTGTGGATAGGGATTTTGGTGAAAAGCTTATTAAATCAAGTCCAATGATAGGATACATTCCTGTTGCTCATTCATATGAACATTGTTTAGAGGTGGAACTTCCTTTTTTGCAAACTGTGCTAAAGAAATTTAAGATTGTACCTATACTTCTTGGGCAGCAAGATATGGGTACATGTAAGGAACTTGCAAGGTGTTTGTTAAGACTTTTAAAAAAAGATAAAGAAAAAACTCTTATTTTAGCAAGTAGTGATCTTTCTCATTATCATTCATATGACGAAGCCGTAAGGCTGGATCATGTTCTTATAGATGATGTTAAAGAGATGGATCCTTATAAACTATATAAAGATTTGGTGTGGAAAAGATGTGAAGCATGTGGAAAAGGGGCTATATTGACTTTACTTCTTATAGCAAGAGAACTTGGTATAACAAAGAGTATTGTGCTTAAATATGCTAATTCAGGGGATGTTACAGGATATCATATGAGGGTGGTAGGTTATATGTCGGCAGTAATATTAAAATAGGTCACATCATATAATAGGGATCTATATCCCATATAATGGAAGTTCCTTTGGATTTAAAGGGTTGTTCGGTGATCTTATCCATTTTTTTTAATATATAATGTCTTTGGTATGGCCTTTTTGTTTTTATAATAAGCTGCCATCTGAATTTACCTTTTATTTTAGGAATAGGAGCTTCTATAGGCCCTAATATTTGTATATCTTCTTTAAAAGGAGAATTTAAAATAATTTTTTTTATCTCATTAGATACATTAATCGCAGTATTTATAACATCCTGTTTATGATTGCTTTGAAATCTTATACAGAGCATATATGAAAATGGTGGATATTTTAATAAATCTCTGAGTTCCTTCTCTTTTTTAAAGAATAATTCATAATCTTGTTGAATAGTAGCTTTTATAGAGTAATGTTCTGGATTGAAGGTCTGAATTATTACTTTTCCTTTTTGGTTACCTCTTCCAGCTCTTCCAGCAGCTTGTGATAAAAGTTGATATGTCCATTCAGCTGCTCTAAAGTCTGGAAACAAAAGAGATATATCAGCATGTATTATTCCTACAAGAGTTACCTTGGGAAAATGGTAACCTTTTGTTATCATTTGAGTTCCTACAAGTATATCTACATTATGATTGATAAACTTTTTTATTATATATGAGGAACTCCCTTTTTTTCTAGTACTATCTGTATCCATCCTACTTATCTTTGCATCCGGGAATATCATTGATAGCTCTTTTTCTATTCTTTCTGTACCAAAACCTATTGTTTTGAAAACAGTTCCTCCACATTTTTTGCATTTAGTTGGCCTTTCTATATTATATCCACAATAATGACATTTTAGCTTTTCATTTTTTAAATGATATACAAGGCTTACTTCACAATTCGGGCATTTTATACTACTACCACAGCCCGAACATACATATAACCTATAGAATCCCCTTTTATTTAGAAACAAAATGCATTGTCTTTTTTTATCCAGATTGGTTTTTATTTCAGAAATCAGTTTTTGGCTAAAAATAGATTTATATTTTTCTTTTTTCATATCTACTATCTCAATTTCAGGAAAAGGTTTATTATCCACTCTTTTTGGCATTCTTATCAAATTATGTTTACCAATTAAAGTGTTGTAATATGATTGAATAGAGGGGGTTCCAGATCCTAGGATTACCACACTATCTTCTAT
>CAZMNC010000021.1:0-5085 GCA_964567535.1 uncultured Desulfobacterales bacterium
ACTGTGGTAGGTGGAAAAAGAAAGTCTCTATTGTTGCTAAGGTCAAACATTTTCTCTACGTGCTTTTTGAGGAGAGGTTCACTGATGAGTAGAGACACACTTTTCTTGACAGCCGCCTATCTCCTTTAAGTCCCTCAAGTACTATAACTACTTTTGTCTCTGGATCAAATTTCCTGCTCTTCATGCTCCCCCTCCTCTAAATAATTTTTCCTAAACTTATATTATGTCCCATTTATCAGGGGAGCAGTATATGAGTATAAAACTTCTTCTAATGTATGTGATAAATGCCAATTTAAGGAAAGGTGTACTTGTTCTAAAAATGGACGAACTATAAAACGACATATCAGACAAGATGAGTTAGATAGCATGCTTAAGATTGCCCATAGCCGAGAGGCTAAAAAGATATAAAACGCGCCAGCACTTATCTGAGCGGTTTTTTGCTAAATCTGAACGATATGGATACAAAAGGGCTCGGTAGCGCAGGTTATGGGGAATGGAGATTCAAGATTTTCTTATTGCAGCAGTGCAGAACATCATAATCCTTATTAATCATTTAAAGAAGAATGTCCAAAGCAAAGCCAATGCTTTGGTAAAGCAGCACACCCCTCTTTAAAAGACAAAAATACTTCTGTTGATTTCATATGTTATCTCAAAATCTTTTGGACAAAGATACAATCAGCTTCTCATTGTTTGGTTCCCTTAAAAACGACTTGGGCAGCTTTATATCCATTACTATTACTATTTTGCTCTCCAAAAATCGGGTTTGGGCAACAGCCCGATAAGTTATAAAAAAATATATCATATTTTACACGATACATCCTCAGTTAATACTTGACCCAAACTCTTTTCTTATCTATAACCGTATAACTTAAAAAGATATTTTTGTAAAAAGGGGGTATAAAATGGGAAAAACAGTAAAATTAGTATTTGACGGCAAAACATATGAATTGCCCCTTATAATAGGAACAGAAGGAGAGGCAGCTATTGATATAAGAAAATTAAGAGAAGAAACGGGTCTTATAACTTATGATCCAGGTTTGGTAAATACTGGGGTTTGTAAAAGTAAAATCACTTATTTAAATGGAGAGGATGGCATACTAAGATATAGAGGTTATTCTATAGAAGAGCTTGCAAAAAAATCTACATTTGTAGAAACTGCATATCTTCTTATAAATGGTGATTTACCTAGCGAAGAAGAACTGCGAGCTTTTTCTATAAAACTTAATGATCATTCTTTAGTTCATGAAGATATGAGAGAATTCTTTGAAAATTTTCCCAGAAGAGCACATCCTATGGGAATTTTATCCTCTATGGTTACAGCGCTTAGAGAATTTTATCCAGAACTTAGAAATGGAGATAAAGAAGAAATAAATACCACATTTGCCAGACTTTTATCTAAGGTAAGAACAATGGCAGCTATGGCCTATAAGATATCCAGGGGACATAAAGTTGTATATCCAAGACACGATTTATCATATTGTGCCAATTTTCTAAACATGATGTTTGATTCTCCTGTTAAACCATATGTTATAGATGATGATATAGTAAAGGCGTTAAATATATTTTGGATTTTACATGCTGATCATGAGCAAAATTGCTCTACTGCAGCAGTAAGGCTTGTGGGCAGTGCCAAGGTAAATATATATGCAGCTATATCTGCGGGCATATCTGCTCTTTGGGGTCCTTTACACGGAGGAGCTAATCAGGCTGTTATAGAAATGTTGAGAGATATATATGAAAATGGAGGAGATCCGAAACCATTTATTGAAAAAGCAAAGGATAAAAATAATCCATTTAGATTAATGGGATTTGGGCATAGGATATATAAGACCTATGATCCACGCGAAAAAATAATGAAAGATCTGTGTCATAAAATATTAGATAAACTCAATGTGAATGATCCTCTACTTGATGTAGCAAAAAGGCTTGAAGAGATAGCATTAAAAGATCCTTACTTTGTTGACAAAAGGCTTTACCCAAATGTAGATTTTTATAGTGGCATCTTTTTAAGGGCTATAGGAATACCAGAAAATATGTTTACTGTGATGTTTGCCATTGGTAGGTTACCTGGATGGATTGCTCAGTGGAAAGAAAGCATGGAAGATCCAGATGGTAAGCTTTATAGACCCCGACAAATATATATTGGTTCCCTAAAAAGAGCATATGTACCAGTAGCGCAAAGGGATAATTAACAACTACTAAATCCACACGAATAGCATTTCATACATCCTTCTTCAAAACTGAGTTTTTCTCCACATTCAGGACATCTTCCACCAGTCAAACTATTTTCTTGTTTTATCTTTTTTCCCTTTTTACTATTTATATTTTTGAGATATCTTTTTTCTAATACTCTGGCAATAGCATCTGGAATAGATAATACAAGCCCATCTTTTTGGAATATAGGATGTTCCCCGCCTATACCCTTTAATTGCTCTACTATATCTTCGACACTTACACCTGCTCTTAAACATAAAGATATAAGCCTACCTATTGCTTCTGTTTTAGCTGTAGTAGATCTTCCAGATTTTCCAATAATTGCAAACACTTCAAAAGGTTTACCTTCATATTCTGTTACTGTTATATATAAATTTCCCATTCCTGTTCGTACTTTTGTGGTAAAACCTGTTAACGTTTCAGGCCTTTCTTTTACCCATATGCTCCCGTTTTCTTTTTTGTCATTCGCAAAGGTTAAAACTTGGTTCTTTTTACTACCGTCTCTGTATATAGTTATACCTTTTAATTTGAGCTTATATGCCAAATCATATATCTTTTTTACATCTTCTACCGTAGCATCATGGGGAAGATTTACAGTTTTAGATACCGCATTATCTGTATATTTTTGAAAGGCTGCCTGCATTTTTACATGCCATTCTGGAGCTATATCATGAGCAGTAACAAACACTTTCTTTATATTGTCTGGAATTTCTTTCATATCTTTAATGCTTCCTTTTTCAGCAATCTTTTCCATTAATTCCTTTGAATAAAGTCTCTTTTCTGTTGTAATTTTTTCAAAATATGGATTTACTTCTAATAATTTGTCATTATCCATCACATTTCTTATAAAACATAAAGCAAACACTGGCTCAATACCACTGGAACAGCCAGCTATAATACTTAGGGTACCTGTTGGTGCAATAGTGGTTACAGTAGCATTTCTAAGTTTATACTCCTTTTTGCCCTTAAATACACTTTTTTCAAAATTAGGAAATACTCCTCTTTCTTTTGCTAATGCTTTAGATGCTTCATGTGCTTGCTTTTGAATAAAACTCATTATCTCTTCTGCTATTTTTAGAGCATCTTCAGAATCGTATGGAATCATTAACTGAAATAAAACATCAGCAAATCCCATTACTCCCAGTCCTATTTTTCTATTGCCTTTTACCATTTCATCTATTTTTTTTAATGGATATTTAGATATATCAATAACATTATCCAAGAAACGAACAGCATACCACACTGTTTCTTTTAGAGATTCATAATCTATTATAGGTATTCCATTATTATCCTTTTTTACAAACTTGGCTAAATTTATTGAGCCAAGATTACATGCTTCAAAAGGAAGCAGAGGCTGTTCTCCACATGGATTTGTGCTTTCTATTTCTCCTAAGTCTGGTGTGGGATTATCTTTATTTATACGATCTATAAATACTATTCCAGGATCTCCTGTTTCCCATGCTTGCTCTATCATGGCATTATATACCTTTCTTGCATCAAGCTTCCCAGTTTTTTCTCCTGTTTTAGGATCTATAAGATCATAAGTTGTGTTTTCTTTAACCGCTTTCATAAATTTTTCAGTCACAGCTACTGAGATATTAAAGTTATTCAACTCGTTGGTATTCTTTTTGCTATAAATAAATTCCATTATGTCGGGATGATCTACCCTAAGAATAGCCATATTTGCTCCCCGCCTTGTACCACCTTGCTTTACTTGTTCTGTGGCTGTATTGAAAATTTTCATAAATGACACAGGCCCAGATGCAACTCCTCCGGTAGTCCCTACTCTACTATTTTTAGGCCTTAGCCTTGAAAACGAAAAGCCTGTGCCTCCTCCAGATTTGTGTATAAGAGCAGCATATTTTAATGCATCAAATATGCCCTCCATACTATCTTCTACTGGAAGCACAAAGCACGCGGCAAGTTGTCCTAATTCTCTGCCCGCATTCATAAGAGTTGGAGAATTAGGTAAAAATTTAAGTTCTACCATCATTTTATAAAATATATCTTCCATTTTTTTTACTTGCTCAGTCCCACCACTATATTTTTCCTCGGCTAAAGCTATATGATGGGCAACCCTTCTAAATAGATCCTCAGGAGTTTCTATAACATTGCCATTGGCATCTGTTTTCAGATACCTCTTCCTCAGAACCCTAAGCGCATTTTCGGTTAACTGTATTTTCGGTCTATGAAATATGGAATTATCAAGTTTAAGCTCGCCTTTATTAAAGGCACCATATTCTATAAGTTTTGCTTCAATTATCTTTTCAATTATAGGAATTGTAATAATATTAAGATCCATTTTTTTTATCTGATTTTTTAAAAACTGGGTTATATTAATGGCTTTATTCTCATCAATGCCACTCTTTTCCTTTAAAAAAGAAGCAAGCCTTTTATCCCACCCATCTGCATCAAGATTTACTTTCCCTTTGTTTGTAATCAATATTTTTATATTTCCACTCATTCAATGCCTCCTCTATATAGTACTATTAAAAATTATACACACAATATATAGTATGTCAAACAAAAAAAAATAATGCTATCATTTTAAATTAATAACTGTATGGCTGTAGATATAAGACTATGCAATTGTGTATAAAAATGGATATAAAGACAGATTAAAAAAATAATTGTAAAGCAAACTTACGATATTTAAAATATAAAAATCTAAATATCAATTATTTATTTAATAAATTGCTATTTAATTTAAAAAAAATATAAAGGTAATCGATTGATATAATCACCTAATTAATATAATTATAAAAAGGATCAGTGATAGGAAGAGGAAAATGGAATTGTTAAAATTAGCAGTGGTAATAAATGATAAAAGCAAATTTGAGGAGTTTTTAAAAAGTATGGGGCGGCTGTCAA
>CAZMNC010000022.1:0-10860 GCA_964567535.1 uncultured Desulfobacterales bacterium
CCTTGTGGTAAGGGAGCTTTACTGTGGTAGGTGGAAAAAGAAAGCCTCTATTGTTGCTAAGGTCAAACATTTTCTCTACGTGCTTTTTGAGGAGAGGTTCGCTGATGAGTAGAGACACAGTTTTCTTGACAGCCGCTAGGGAGCAGTATAAAACAGTATAAATATATTCGTTATATAAATAATAAAATAGCTCTTTTTTCTCTCTTTATCTGCCTATCCCATCCCTCCATAGGGTGGTAAATATCTCTATACCTATCTGCGTTATATATAAATTTTTCCTTGACACAAATTCTTACATTGTTTATACACCATTCTCAAAAATAACATTATATATTATTTTAATACATGAGATTAGAAGAAGCCCTTAAAAATAGAAGTTCTAATATAATTAAGAAATGGCAGAATAAAATTATTGAAAGTTATCCCCAAGATACTCAGCGTTTTTTAAAGAAAGAAAGAGATCGTTTTGCCAATCCTGTAGGTTACATAATAAATCACGAAATAGAGAATCTTTATAATGCTTTTTTAAATAAAGATAAAGAAAAGCTTTATATGTGTTTGGATAATATAATAAGAATAAGAGCAGTTCAAGATTTTACTCCATCGTCTGCGGTATATTTTGTTCTTCAGTTAAAAGACATTATTAGAGAAGAAATAGGAGATTTTAAAGAATATTCTGAAACTGAACTTAATGAATTGGAGAATAGAATTAACTCTTTACTTCTAATGGCTTTTGATATATATGAACAGTGCCGTTATAAATTGTACGAAATTAGAGTTAATGAGGTCAGAGGTCAGGTAAGTGCTTTATTAAAAAGGGCAAATTTGATATATGAAATCCCTGAAGAAATGAGATCTGAACCAAAATAAAAGAGGGGTGTTGTTCTTATGAATTTTCTGATAGGAATTTTTATATCGTTAGTAGGAACTATATTGATTTTATTAGTTCCATGGGTAGGTGTAGGAGCATTGCATCTTTATACTTTATTTGGTGTGGTGGTGCCTTATCTGGCCATCCTTATATTTTTGGTAGGTATGATAATAAGGGTGCTTGATTGGGGACGGTCACCAGTGCCCTTTCGTATTCCAACTACTGCTGGACAACAGTGGTCACTTCCATGGATAAAGCATAGCTGGATAGAGAATCCAAAAAATAGTTTTGGTGTCGCAGTGAGAATGACCTTGGAAGTTCTTTGTTTTAGATCTTTATTCAGAAATGTGCGATTAGAATATAGAAGAGTCGAGGATCTTCCTAAGGTAGCATATGAATGGGAAAAGTGGTTATGGATGGCTGCTATTGCTTTTCATTATTCTTTCTTTATTATCTTTTTAAGGCACTTTAGATTTTTTACAAATCCTATTCCTCATTGTATAGAAGCTATAGAAAAATTAGATGGTTTTTTTCAAGCAGGGATATTGCCTATAAGTGGTTTAACGGTTCCTGGGGTTTATATAACAGATCTATTGCTTTTATTAGCAGTAACTTATCTTTTAATAAGACGTCTGTATATACCACAAGTGAGATATGTATCTTTGCCTTCTGATTATTTTCCTCTTTTTCTTATTCTTGGTATAGGTGTCTCAGGAGTATTGATGAGATATTTTATAAGGGTAGATATTACAAAAGTAAAAGAGTTGGCTCTTGGATTATTTAAATTTTCTCCCCATGTTCCTGAAGGAATAGGAGTGATTTTTTTTATACACCTTTTCTTTGTATGTACTCTTATTGCATATATACCTTTTAGTAAGATATGCCATATGGCTGGTATATTTCTTAGTCCCACTAGAAATCTTTCGAATAATAGTAGATTTGTAAGACATATAAATCCTTGGGATAATAAACCAGCTTGGGAATATCCTGGGATGGTTCATACATATGAAGAATATGAAGAAGAATTTAGGGAAGTTATGATAGAGGCAGGGCTGCCTGTAGAAAAGATGCCCGAAAAAAAACAAGAAGAAAAAGAAGAATAGGAGACTAAAAATGGCTCGACCCAAAAATGTGCCATCACCAGAAGAATTATCTAAGATTGAACATAAGCCCCCTTTGTTTGAGAGTTGGATGGATAAAAAGGTTGAATTTAAACCTGGTTTTTATTGTTATGGAGCAAAAGGTAAAAATCTTGCCACTGTTGGAATGCCAAATGCAAGGGATTGGAATCCAAATGATGATGATTGGAAGCTACCTGAAAATTGGAAGGAAATAGTTATAGATGGAATGAAGGAACGCCTTGAAAAATATCGTTCCTTTAAATTGTTTATGGATATTTGTGTTAGGTGTGGGGCTTGTGCGGATAAGTGTCATTTTTTTATAGGTTCTGGAGATCCCAAAAATATGCCTGTTTTAAGGGCAGAACTTATTCGTTCCGTGTATAGAAAATATTTTACAACGGGGGGTAAACTTTTCGGCAAAATTGCAGGTGCACGAGAGCTTACATATGATGTTTTGAAAGAGATATGGTATTATCTTTATCAATGTTCTGAATGTAGGCGTTGTTCTGTTTTTTGTCCTTATGGGATAGATACAGCAGAAATAACCATTATTGGTAGAGAGCTTACCAATTTATTAGGTCTAAATACAGATTGGATTTCAGCTCCTGTTGCGAATTGTTATAGGACAGGTAATCATTTAGGTATACAACCTCATGCATATAAAGATATGATAGAATTTTTTGTGGATGAGATAGAAGAGCTTACGGGGATCAGAGTAAATCCAACTTTTAATAGAAAAGGTGCAGAAATACTTTTTGTAACGCCGTCGGGAGATGTTTTTGCAGATCCTGGCACATATACATGTATGGGGTATCTTATGTTATTTCATTATCTTGAAGAAATGGGGTTAGACATTACTTGGAGTACTTATGCTTCGGAAGGTGGTAATTTTGGTTATTTTACATCTCATGAGATGGCAAAGAGACTTCACTCAAAGATATATATGGAAGCTAAAAGATTAGGGGTTAAATGGATATTAGGTGGTGAATGTGGGCATATGTGGAGATTACTAAATCAGTATATTGATACTTTTAATGGCCCTCCAGATTATTTAGAAGAACCTATTTCTCCTATAACAGGAACTAAATTTAAAAATGCAAAGAGTACAAAGATAGTTCATATTGTGGAGTTTACTGCAGATCTTATAAGGCATAATAAGCTTAAATTGGATTCCAGTAGAAATGATCATCTTGTAGTTACATTTCATGATTCATGTAATCCTGCGAGGGGTATGGGATTTTTTGAAGAACCAAGATATGTAATAAAGAGTGTATGTAAAAATTTTTATGAAATGCCTATTAATACTATACGTGAACAGACTTTTTGTTGTGGAAGTGGAGCTGGTTTAAATGCAGGGGAGAATATGGAATTAAGAATGAGGGGGGGGTTGCCACGAGCAAATGCGGTGAAGTATGTTCATGACAAGTTTGGTGTAAATATGATGGCTTGTATTTGTGCTATTGATAGAGCAGCATTACCAACATTAATGCAATATTGGATTCCTGAGGTAGATATTACCGGGGTTCATGAATTAGTAGGTAATGCGTTAGTTCTAAAAGGAGAAAAAAAGAGGACAACAGACCTACGGGGTAATCCCCTGTTAGGTGTAGAGGAGGAGCAAGAGGATGCTGTATGATGGAGCAAAGATTTTAACAGGGTTAATTATTGGGCTTGCATTCTTTGTGTCTCCATTTATTTATGATGCAGGGAAACCATATCAGAAGCCAGAGCCTAAATTGACTGAAAAGGCGAAACAGGCTAAGGAATGTGTAGAATCAAAGGCATTTATGATAGCATGGCATATGCAACTTTTGGATGAATGGAGAAATGAAGTAGTAAGAAAAGGTGAAAGATATTATAGACCCAGAGAATTGGCACGACAGATGACCCTTGATAAGAGATTATTAGATCAGTGGAGACATTACATTAGTGATGGGACAAGAAGATATATTCCAAAGACTGATAAAGTGTATTATAAGAGTCTTCAGGATACTTGTTTAGATTGTCATTCTAATAAATCAAAATTTTGTGATGAATGTCATAATTATTTAGGGGTTCATCCCTATTGCTGGAATTGTCATTTTGCTCCGGAGGAGAAGAAATAATGGGTGTTAATAGAAGAGAGTTTCTAAAAATTGCGGGATTATCTGCATTATTTGGATTAGGTGTTAAGTCTATTTTTGAACTTTTAGCACCTGGGCAACTGGAAGCATCTCTTCCTCCATTAAAGAAGGATAAGAAGATCCAGTGGGCTATGTTAATAGATATGCAAAAAGTAAATGATGCTCTTTTAGATAAAGTCATAAAAGCATGTCACAATTATCATAATGTTCCTAAAATACCTGGTCCTAAGGAGTTGAAATGGATATGGAAGGAAGATTTTGAACATTCTTTTCCGGAACAAGAAAATATTTATGTAAATGAAAAGCTGGAAAAAATGCATTTTCCTTTACTTTGTAACCATTGTGATTATCCACCATGTTGTAGAGTTTGTCCTACAAGGGCGACTTTTAAAAGAGAAGATGGTATTGTTATGATGGATTGGCATAGGTGTATTGGTTGTAGGTTTTGTATGGCAGCATGTCCATACGGATCTAGAAGCTTTAATTGGGGAGATCCGCGTAGAGTTATGAGAGATCCAGAGTTAAAAAAACTAAATCCTGATTTTCCTACAAATACCAAATTTCCTACTAGGACAAAGGGTGTGGTAGAAAAATGTACTTTTTGTAATGATAGAATAGATAAAGGAGAGTTGCCTATATGTGTGGAGGTAGCTAATAAAATAAAGAAAGATTCTTTTATTTTTGGAAATATTTTGGATTCTGAATCTGAAGTTAGGGAGATTTTGAGAAAAAGATTTGCTTTAAGAAGAAAACCAGAATTAGGTACAGGTGCAAATATATTTTATTTAATATAGGTGAGAGGGAGCCATGATACAGACAGTATTTAAAGGGACAAAGAGATATGGATATTGGATCTTATTTCTTTTAGCTATTATAACAGTTGGTTTTATATGTTATTTATATCAGTATAAGAATGGTCTCATTGTGACGGGAATGAATAGAGATGTGTCGTGGGGCTTTTATATAGCTCAATTTACTTATCTTGTAGGTATTGCTGCTTCAGGTGTCATGGTTGTTTTGCCTTGTTATCTTCATGATTACAAGGCTTTCGGAAGAATTACTATATTTGGAGAATTTTTGGCTATTGCTGCTGTTGTAATGTGTCTTCTTTTTATCTTTGTCGATATTGGTAAACCTGTCAGAATGTTAAATGTTCTTTTTTATCCAACTCCCCATTCTGTCCTTTTTTGGGATATGGTAGTTTTGAATGGATATCTTTTTCTTAATATATTTATTGGATGGAATGTATTGAGCGCTGAAAGAAAAGGAGTGCATTATCCTGATTGGGTTAAGGTATTGATATATATTTCTATCCCTTGGGCTTTTAGTATCCATACTGTAACAGCTTTTATTTATTCTGGACTTCCTGGAAGACCTTATTGGTTGACTGCTATAATGGCTGCCAGATTTCTCTCCTCTGCTTTTTGTGCAGGTCCAGCACTTTTGGTTATATTGTGTTTGATAGTTAGAAAAGTTAGCAAATTTGATCCTGGAAAAGAACAAATAAGAACATTAGGTGGTATTATTGCTTATGCAATGATATTAAATGTATTTTTCTTTTTGTTAGAACTTTTTACCGCCTTTTATAGTCATATTCCTGAACATATGAGACCTGTCATATTTCTTTTCAAAGGATTGGAAGGCCATGGCAGGCTTGTTCCATGGATGTGGACCGCTGCTATTTTTGCTTTTATTTCTTTGGTTCTGCTTATTGTTCCTCAAACAAGAAGGAATGAAGATACCCTTCTAATAGGGTGTATATCTGTCATAATAGCTACATGGATAGATAAAGGTCTGGGTTTAGTGATAGGTGGTTTTACCCCTAATCCATTTGGGAGGGTAACGGATTATTGGCCTACAAAGCCCGAAGTAATGATAAGTATTGGTGTGTATGCTTTAGGCTTTCTTGTATTAACTATTTTGTATAAAATGGCTGTATCTGTAAAAGAAGAGGTAGGAGCTTAAAAGGCTTTTACTACCTCAAATATAAAAAAGGAGGATAAGGGTCATGGCTTATCAACCAACAGTAGATCCTGATAAGTGTCAGGGATGTGGAGAGTGTGTGGATGTGTGTCCTGTAGATGTTTATGAATTACAAGATGATAAATCTGTACCTGTAAATGCTGATGAGTGTTTGGGATGTGAGAGCTGCGTAGAAGTATGTGAATATGAAGCAATTACAGTAACAGAAGTTTAAAAAAAGTATAAATGCAATAAAAACCCTTCTTCTCTACGAGATGAGGAGAAGGGTTTTTTTATTATTTATCATTGATAGGTTGTATATTTGTAACCAATTTTCTTTCATCTCTTTACGAACAAGTCTTCTAAATTTCCCGATGATAAATGTCAAATAGTTAAAAGGGGGAATGTGATGCAGTATATCAGTTTAAAAAAAGCATTAGGTTTATTGCTATTGTTTTTATTTTTTTTACAATTGATTGCTGCTATTTTAGTTTTTTATATCTTCTCTTATCAAAAAAGTCTTTCTGTGGCTATTAATATTTCAGGAAGACAAAGAATGTTAACACAAAAGATGGCAAAAGAAAGTTTTATATATGCAAAAAATCCATCAGAGGAAAATTTAAATCATATATTAAAAACTGCTTCACTTTTTAATAAAAGTCTTTATGCATTAAAAAATGGCTCTAAAGAAATGATGTTGGAAAAACTTAACGATAAAAATGCATTACATAAGTGGAAAGTTTGTGCAGAATTGTGGAGTAATTTTTATAAACATATTTTAGCTCTTAAAACTTTGCCTCCCAATAGTAATGCATTTGAATATCATTTATCATATATAAAAAATAATAATCTAAAATTATTAAAGTTAGCTCATAAATTTGTACTTGCACTCCAAGATTTGTCTTTAAGAAAAGTAAGACAAACTCAACTATTATTGTTTATATCAGTTTTACTAAATTTAATTGCAGTAATAGGTGGCTTTTTCTTGATCAAACAGAGAATAATATTACCTCTCAACAAGATAATATCTTCCTTTAAAGAAATATCTATTGGCAATTTGAATGTATCTATTCAAGAAGAGGGAGTAAATGAAATCAGAGAATTGGCAAGGGTTGCAAAAGCAATGACTAAATTTATTGGAAGCACCATGAAAGTTTTTAAATCTCAGGAAGCTTTACAAAGGAATACCCAACAGGTGATTTCTGATAATACCCAGAAGGTTTTAGATGGAGCAAAGCAAGTAGGGGATCTTGTTGATAGAGTGAATGGGGTTGCTCTGACGACAAAAGAAACAATAGAAGCAGTAAATCGTTCAACAGGAGAACTGTCTCAAGCAATTAATGAAATATCAGAAAGTATAACAAGAACAGCAAGTTCTACAAATGAAGTTAGGAATAAGGCAGAGAATGCTAATATTGTTATGAAACGTTTTGGAGATCATGCTTATCAGATAGGCAAGATAGTTGAAACAATTCAAAAAATTGCAGAAGAAACTAATCTTTTGGCGCTTAATGCTACTATTGAAGCAACAAGAGCTGGGGTATCGGGTAAGAGTTTTGCTGTAGTAGCAAATGAGATTAAAGAGCTTGCTCAAGAAACAGCAAAATCTGCTAAAGAAATATCAGAAATGGTAAATACTATACAGGAAGATGTTGAAATAGCTATAAATTCAATGGCTGAAATAGTTAATTCAGTAATTGATCTTAGTGAATATGCTAATACCATTGCCAGTGCAGCAGAAGAGCAAACTGTTGTTGTTAAAGATATATCAGATAGAATTGATATAAGTTATCAAGATATTGATAGATTAAATAATGAATCTGCAGAACTAAAAGAAATTAGCGAAAAATTTTTAAGTATTGCTTCACAATTAGAAACTCCAGTAGAGTCTTTAAGAGAGGTTATAAAAGAGATGACCCATGTGGTAAGTTTATTTAATGTATCTGACAATAGTTCTTCAATAGATGAACTCCGACAATTACCAACATCAGTAGTTTTAGAAGAAGTGTATCTTGACCATTTAATATGGCGTTCAAAGGCAGTCCAGTTTCTACTTAATGGAAATGGGGTTAATAATATAAAGGATGATAAAGAATGTCTTTTAGGACAGTTATTGAATAATATAGACATCTTAAAAGATAGAAAAATAGTAACTTCTTTAGAAGATGTAAAAGACCCTCATTATAAGCTACATCAGCTTATAATGGAATTTAATGAAGATAAAGATAAGGATGGTGCTTCTATAAAGAAGCGTATTAGATGGTTAAATACCAGATTAGAACCCATTTTAGAGAACATCACTAATAACTTATATAAAATATTGAAGGATTCTCTGTCTATAGTTAATGCATAGCTATTTTGATGGAGGGATCATGAAAAAAGTTTATTTCTATTTGTTTATTTTAATAAATATGTGTTTTCTATTTTTTATATATACAAATTTTACATATTCTTTCTGTATTAATAGAAATATAAGGTGTTATTTTGATTTTAAACAAGAAATTAGATATGAATACTGGGACACCTTTGATAAAAAATATTCTCAAGATAATTTTCGCTATAACAGGAATTATGGTTTTACATCTAGTAAAATGCGATTGGGTGCAGGTTTTGCGAGTTCAATTTTAGATGGATATTGTCAGCTTAATTGGACACAGTTTTTTTCTCTTCCAGATGATGCTGAATTTGGTTTAGGTTCTCTGTATTATAAATTCAATGGACATTTTGGCGGCCCTAATATTTATCCTGATAAAGCTCAAAATATTGGTTATATGGCTCTATCTCAATTTTGGATCCGTTTTAAACCTTTTATTATAAATGGCCTAAAATTGAAAATTGGGAGATTTCTTTATTTTTCAGGTCTTGAAGGAGGCATTCCTAAAAATGAGAATCTTAAGTGGGTAAAAAAGCTAAGAATATCTCAAAGAATGATTGGCCCTTTTGACTGGTCAAGAGTAGGCAGAGCATTTGATGGTATCATGGCATCATATGATCATAGTTTTTGGAATTTTACTGTATCATATATGCATCCAACTCCTGGAGGCTTTTATCTTAAAAGAGATGACTGGAGAAAAAATGGAAAATCTTCACATCGGATTGATATAATAACTGCAGCTCTTAGTATAAAAGATACTAATCCCTATCTATCTAATGTAGATACTCAGCTCTTCTATTATTACTATAATGACAATAGACAACTTTTTTCTAATGTAAAAATTATAAATGGACATGATTATACAGCGGAATTAGATGGACTTGGTGATTGTGAAATACATATGATAGGGGGTCATGCGATATATGTTTATGATATAGGTCCTGGAACTATGGATTTCCTTCTATGGGGTGGATATCAATGGGGAAATTGGGGTAGAGGTATTAATGGAAATGATCATGTCTTAACTCATGACGCATGGGCAATTGCTATAGAAACAGGATATAATTTTAAAAATGTATTATGGAAACCCTGGTTAAGGATAGGCTATTTTTATGGTACTGGTGACAATGATCCAGATGATAAAAAGCATAATACTTTTTTCATGATGATACCCACACTTCGGATATATTCTCTTACTCCCTCTTATACTTTTATGAATACCCACTATATAATGGGACAAATTATAATAAAGCCTTACAAAAAAGTATTGCTTCGTTCCGACGTTCATTTTGTAAGCCTTACAGAAAGTAAAGATTTTTGGTATCTGGGATCTGGAATAATGCGCCCTGATAAAGACAGCTATGCTCCTATATCAGCTCATATCAATAGAGAAGATAAAGATCTGCTTAGTATGTGGGATATATCAGTTTTTATAAAAGATGTCTATCATATAAATAAATTTAAAATAGGCCTTGACTTTTATATAAGTCACATATGGGGTGGAGATGTAATTAAAGATGCATTTAAAGCTCATAACGAGCTTACTTTCTTTTATGCTGAAGTTAGAATGACTTTTAAATAATTTATAAAAGCCTACCCTGATGAGGGTAGGCTTTTATAAATTATTTGATTTTATTTTATAATAACAAATTACGTCTTACGGGCATGACAAGTATTGCATCTTCTTAATTTTTTAAACTCTTTTTGACTAATTTTACCTTCTTTTGCCATTTTTTTATGACAACCCATACAATTTCGATGATATGCATGCATCAAATCCATTGGTTTTTGGTGCCTTTTCCTAATAGGGCTATGACATTCCGCACATTTTTTAACCGGTTCTCCTTGTTTCCATATATTTTTTCCATTTTCATATATATGATGACATTCTTTACACGCTATCTTATATTCTTTTATATGTTTCTCATGAGGAAATTTTACAGGCCCTTTTCTATTTTTTACATATCCTGTATTATTAATAATAATTTCAGAAGGAGGCGCATTGTCATTTGCACTAACTCCAAAAATACCATACAAAAATACAAACACCATTCCTATAACTCCCATCATTACCGCTAACCTCTTCATTATTAACCTCCTTTCTATAATATCTAATTTTTTCTTATATCTATTTTATATTAATAGTTTCTATAATATTATGTCAACAATTTATTTCTGAAATTTAACACAACTTTAATAATCATATATAATCCAGAGAAAAACAAACAGGAGGGGGGCATGCAAAGCATAGGGGAATACCTCAGGCACATTACAAACCAGATAAGAGACAAGAGGAACAGAGAGAAAGTTTTTAACATGGCGGCTGTCAAGAAAACTGTGTCTCTACTCATCAGCGAACCTCTCCTCAAAAAGCACGTAGAGAAAATGTTTGACCTTAGCAACAATAGA
>CAZMNC010000023.1:0-38353 GCA_964567535.1 uncultured Desulfobacterales bacterium
GGTTTGCAATAAGGGAAGGTGGTAGAACTGTAGGTGCTGGTGTTATAAGTAAGATATTGGAATGAGGGTGTTATGAGAGATATAATTATATTGGCATGTGAAGATTGCAAAAATAGAAATTATACAACCACTAAAAATAAAAGAAGAACACCGGATAAACTTCGTTTAAAGAAATATTGTCCTTATTGTAAAGGACATAGATTTCATAAGGAAGTGAAGTAAAGTAATATATATGCTAAAATTATGAATACAGGCCAGTAGCTCTAACGGATAGAGCACCGGACTCCAAATCCGGGGGTTGGGGGTTCAAATCCCTCCTGGCCTGTCATTTTTTGCTTATTATTTGGTACTTATGAAGAAAAAAAGAGCGCAAAAAAATAAGAAGGTGTCAAAGGCATCAAAAGTAGGTAATCATGTTACTTCTAATAAAGTAACTAGATTACCTATTAAAAAGGATAAGAACAATAAAAAGGAAAGTATAATTAGTAGAATAGATAGATTTTTTAAAGAAGCAAAGACTGAAATATTAAAAGTAAAATGGCCTTCACAAAAAGAATTGATAGCTTCAACAATAGCGGTTATAATATTTAGTTTAGTGATTGCATTTTTTTTAGGAATTGTAGATATAGGGATCATAAAATTACTTAAAATTATTATTAGATAAAAAAGGGCGTTATGGAACGTAAATGGTATATTGTTCATACATATTCTGGTTTTGAGAAAAGAGTTAAGAAAAATTTGGAGGAGAGGATAAAAGCAAAGGGACAGGAGAGATATTTTGGTAATATACTTGTTCCTACAGAACAGGTGATAGAATTAAAAAAAGGTGAAAGGAAAACCTCATCCAGAAGATTTTTTCCAGGTTATATATTAGTTGAAATGGTTCTAAATGAAGATACGTGGCATACTGTTAGATATACTCCAAAAGTTACGGGTTTTGTTGGGGGTGATATTAATCCAAGGCCTGTCCCTGATCAAGAGGTTGAGAAAATAATTCAACAGATGAAGGAAAGTGAGGTTAAACCGCGTTCCAAATATAATTTTGAAGAGGGGGATGAAGTAAGAGTAATAGATGGTCCTTTTACAAATTTTCAAGGTGTGGTAGAGGAAGTTAATCCAGAAAAAGAGAGGTTAAAAGTATCGATTACTATTTTTGGGAGACCTACTCCTGTTTGGTTAGATTTTATTCAAGTAACAAAGATATAAGTTTGGGAGATTTAAAATGGCTAAAAAGGTTATTGCAACTGTTAGACTACAAATAAAAGGTGGTGAAGCAAATCCATCTCCTCCAGTTGGACCTGCACTTGGACAGCATGGAGTAAATATAGCTGAATTTTGCAAGGCATTCAATGCTAAAACAAAAGATCAGAAGGGTGTAATTATCCCTGTTGTAGTTACTATTTATGCGGATAGATCTTTTTCTTTTATTACAAAAACCCCACCTGCATCTGTATTATTAAAGCAGGCTGCTAAAATTGCAAAGGGTTCAAGTGAACCTAATAGGGAAAAAGTTGGAGAGGTTACAAAAAAGCAAGTTGAAGAAATAGCACGACTTAAATTGCCTGATCTTAATTGTTATGATGTAGAAACAGCCATGAAGATTATTGAAGGAACAGCAAAAAGTATGGGAATCGTGATAGTGGATAAATAGATTTAATAAGGGGAATCAAATATGGCAAAAAAAAGAGGAAAAAAGTATTTGGAAGCCTTAAAAAAAGTAGATAGAATAAAAAGATATCCTTTTGAAGAAGGAGTAAAATTGGCTTTAGACTGTGCTTATGCTAATTTTGATGAAACTCTTGATATAGCTGTTCGTTTAGGGGTTGATCCTCGTAAAGCAGATCAAATGGTTAGAGGAACTGTAGTGCTTCCTAATGGTGTTGGTAAAAAAATAACAGTTTTAGTTTTTGCAAAAGGTGAAAAGGAAAAGGAAGCTCTTGAGGCCGGTGCAGATTATGTAGGGGCTGAGGATCTTGTAGAAAAAATCCAAAAGGAAGGATGGTTAGATTTTGATAAAGCTATAGCTACTCCGGATATGATGAGCTTAGTTGGAAAATTAGGACGTATCTTAGGACCACGAGGTCTTATGCCTAATGCTAAGTCTGGAACAGTGACTTTTGATGTAGCTAAGGCAGTTAAGGAATTAAAATCAGGTAGAATAGAATTTAGAGTAGAAAAAGCTGGAATTGTTCATGCGCCTATGGGAAAAATTTCTTTTGGGATTGACAAGTTATTAGAGAACATAGCAGTATTTATGGATACAATAATAAAATTAAAACCTCCTGCAAGTAAAGGGACATACTTAAAAAGTATAGCTTTATCTACTACTATGGGACCAGGCATTAAGATTGATCCTGCATCTGTAAGAGATCTTTTGAGTCAAAGGGTATCCTAATTTTAAGAATATAAGGTGGAGGTTTAAATGAATAGAGAAGAAAAGATGAAACTTGTTTCAGAACTACATGATAAGTTAAATATAGCAAGGGCATGTTTTTTAGTTGATTATAAAGGTTTAGATGTGAAATATATAAGTGAATTGAGGAGACAATTGCGTGAGGCAAATACAGAGTTTAAAGTTGTAAAAAACAGGCTTCTAAAGATTGCAAGTAAAGGAACTTTGACAGAATCTATAGAAGATGCAATGCAGGGTCCGTCTGCTATTGCTATTACTTATGAAGAAGATATTGTAGCTGCTGCGAAAATCTTAATAGATTTTTCTAAAGATCATCAACAACTAAAGATAAAAAAAGGTCAGGTTATAGGAAAAGTTGTAGAGTTTGAGGGTATAAAGAGACTTGCTGAATTACCTAATAAAGAACAGTTGCTTGCTCAGACATTGTCTACAATGATGGCTGTTCCTGCATCCTTTGTTAGGGTGCTTAATGGTGTTATAGTTAAATTTCTGAATGTGTTAAAGGCAATAGAAGAACAAAAAAAGGAGGGATAATTTACCATGGCAACAAATATTACAAAAGAAGACGTAATAGAATTTATTGCTAATATGAGTGTGTTAGATCTGGCAGAATTTGTTAAAGAGTTAGAAGAGAAGTTTGGTGTTTCAGCTGCTGCTCCTGTAGCTATTGCGGCTGCTCCTACTGGTGAAGCAAAAGAAGAGGCTCCTGAAAAGACTGAATTTGATGTGGTTCTCACTGCTGTTGGTGATAAAAAGATTCAAGTTATTAAAGAGGTTAGAGCTATAACTGGTTTAGGACTAAAAGAGGCAAAAGCATTAGTAGATCAGATACCTGCTCCTGTTAAAGAAGGTATTTCAAAAGAAGAAGCTGAGGAAATTAAGAAAAAATTAGAAGAAGCTGGAGCTACGGTAGAGATAAAATAATAAATCTTAATACAGAGGGGGTAAAATGCCGAAAGGCAGAATTGAAAGAATAAGGAAGGATTTTGGAAAGATAGAGAAGGTTTTAGATCTTCCCTATCTTATAGAGATGCAAAAAAATTCTTATGCTAATTTTCTGCAAAAAAATGTGAATTCTGAATATAGGGAAGATATAGGATTGCAAGAGGTTTTTAAAAGTGTATTTCCTATTCAGGATTTCACAGGGGCTGCTCAGCTAGAGTTTGTGAAATATAATTTTGAGAAAATAAAATATGATAAAGAAGAGTGTAAAGACAAAGGATTGACTTATGAAGCGCCGGTGAAAATTACGGTTAGATTGATCGTATTTGATAATGAATCTGAAGACGAAGTTAAAAGTATAAGAGATATAAAAGAACAGGAAATATATTTTGGTACTCTTCCAATGATGACTGAAAGAGGGACTTTTATAGTAAATGGTACTGAAAGAGTGGTGGTTAGCCAGTTACATAGATCTCCTGGTGTCTTTTTTGATCATGATAAAGGTAAAACTCATTCGAGTGGAAAAATTCTTTATTCTGCTAGAATTATACCTGCACGTGGTTCATGGTTAGATTTTGAATTTGATCATAAAGATATTTTGCATGTAAGGATAGATAGAAGAAGAAAATTTCCTGTAACAATTTTATTAAAAGCTCTTGGGTATTCTCCCAAACAAATAATGGATGAATTTTATAATATTGAAACAATTTGGTTGGGAACAGAAATATGCTGGAGAGAGGCTAAGCTTGAGAATTTACACCAAAAAAGAATATCTATGGATATACTAGATCCAAATACTCGTGATGTTATAGCAACAATAGGTGAAAAATATACGAAGCGTCTCCATAGAATTATAACAAATATGGGGATTGACAAAATACCGGTCAGTTTTGAGGATTTAGTAGATAGAGTTTTAGCAGAAGATATAATAGATTCAGAAACAGGGGAAGTATTAGGAGAGGTTAATCAATCTATTACAGGCGAGATGATAGATAAATTTAAACAAAAAGGAATAAAAGAAATAAAATGTTATGTTTTAGATGCAGAAGGAGCAAGTAAAACAATTAGAGAAACAATGCTTTTAGATAAGGTAAATAATGAAGAAGAAGCATTGTTAGATATATATAGAAAAATGAGACCAAGTAGTCCTCCGACAATAGAGGTAGCTACGGCATATTTTAATAGCTTGTTTTTTAATGAACATACTTATGACCTATCTAAGGTAGGTAGATTAAAGATAAATTATCGTTTAAATTTGGATATTCCTCCAGAAGTTAGAGTATTAACTTCAGAAGATATTATGTCTACTGTTAAGGAGCTTATAAGGCTTAAAGAGACAGAATCTGCAGTGGATGACATAGACAGTTTAGGTAATAGGCGTGTTAGAGCTGTAGGTGAACTTTTAGAGAATGAGTATAGAGTTGGTTTGGTTAGGATGGAGAGAGCTATAAAAGAACGTATGGCTCTTCATGAAGTAGAAACCTTAATGCCTTATGATCTGATAAATTCAAAGCCTGTATCTGCTGTAGTTAATGAATTTTTTGGTACAAGTCAGTTATCTCAATTTATGGATCAGACAAATCCTCTTTCAGAAATTACTCATAAACGCAGGTTGAGTGCATTAGGACCTGGCGGTCTTACACGAGAAAGGGCGGGGTTTGAAGTGAGGGATGTTCATCCCACTCATTATGGTAGGATTTGTCCTATAGAAACTCCTGAAGGACCAAATATAGGTTTGATTGTTTCTTTATGTACATATGCAAGAGTTAATGATTTGGGTTTTATTGAAACACCATATAGAAAAGTTGAAAATGGTATAGTTACCAAAAAAATTGAATATTTAACTGCTCTTGATGAAAAAGATTATCCTATTGCTCAAGCAAATGCACCTATTGATAAAAAAGGAAGATTTTTAAGAGATGAGATAGCTGTTAGAAAAGAGGGAGAGGCAGCAAAAGCAAGGCCAGAAGAAATTAAATATATGGATGTTGCTCCTAATCAAATAGTAAGTGTGTCTTCATCATTGGTACCTTTTTTAGAGCATGATGATGCAAATAGGGCCCTGATGGGCTCAAATATGATGAGGCAAGCTGTACCTCTTTTAAAAACCAATGCTCCTTTGATTGGTACAGGTATGGAGAAAATAGTGGTAAAGGATTCGGGTAATGCTATTGTAGCTACAAGAGACGGTATAGTAGAAAATGTAGATGCATCACGTATTGTAGTTAGATCTGTTGCTCAAGGAGAGGAAGAACCAGAAGTAGAAATATATAGATTAGAAAAGTTTAGAAGATCAAATCAGGATACATGTTATAATCAAAAGCCAATAGTGAAAAAAGGAGATTTTATAAAAAAGGGTCAAATTATTGCTGATGGGCCTTCTTCTGATAACGGTGAATTAGCATTGGGTCAAAATGTACTTGTAGCATTTATGTCTTGGGGCGGATATAACTTCGAAGATTCTATTCTTATTAGTGAAAGATTAGTAAGAGATGATATTTATACTTCTATACACATAGAAGAATTTGAATTGGTTGCCAGAGATACTAAACTGGGAAGAGAAGAGATTACTAGAGATATACCAAATGTTGGGGAAGAAGCTCTTAGACATTTGGATGATTGTGGAATAGCAAAAATTGGTGCAGAGGTTAAACCTGGTGATATATTGGTAGGCAAAGTAACTCCAAAAGGAGAGACTCAGCTTACTCCAGAAGAGAAGCTTTTAAGAGCTATTTTTGGTGATAAAGCTAGTGATGTGAAGGATTCTTCTTTAAGAGTTCCTCCTGGGACAAGAGGTGTTGTTATAGACGTAAAGATATTTACAAGGAAAGGTATAGAAAAAGATAAAAGAACTCTTGAAATAGAGAACAAGCAAATAGAAAGCTTAAAAAGAGATTTGGAAGATGAAGTAAGTATTATTATTGGTGTAGTGAAGCATAGAATTAAAGAACTTTTGGTGGGAAAAATTCTTAAATCTGACTTATATGAAAAGAGGACTAAAAGTTTGTTATTAAAAGCTGGTAAAGAGATTTCATCTGAAGATATAGAAAAATTGCCTATTCATGTTTGGCTTGCTGCTGATGTTAAGGCTCCTATGGATGTTCTCGAAAAAGTTGAGGATATTATTAAGAGATGTATTGAGAAAATAAACAGTAAAAACAAGGAAGTGAGAGATAAAATAGATAGAATTCAAGCGGGTGATGATCTTCCTCCTGGTGTTATAAAGATGGTTAAAGTATATTTGGCTGTTAAAAGAAAGCTTTCTGTAGGTGATAAGATGGCAGGGCGCCATGGTAATAAAGGTGTTCTTTCAAGAATAGTTCCTGTTGAAGATATGCCATATTTTGAAGATGGTACCCCTATAGATATGGTTCTTAATCCACTTGGAGTGCCCTCTCGTATGAATGTGGGACAAGTATTGGAAACGCATTTAGGATGGGCCTCAAAGGAGTTGGGTAAACAGATTGCAGAAGTTTTAGATAAGATGAAAGACATTCATGACTTAAAAGATAAACTAATATATATATTAGGTGAAACAGATTATAAAAAAATATTTTCTGGTATGACAGATGAAGAGATAAAAGAAACTGTTGAAATGTGGAGGGATGGAATTCCTATGGCAACCCCTGTGTTTGATGGTGCAAAAGAAGATGAAATAAAATCTCTTTTAAATAAAGCGGGATTGCCTATTATAGGAAAAACGACGTTATATGATGGAAGAACGGGAGAGCCTTTTGACCAAAAAATTACAGTGGGTATAATGTATGTTATGAAACTTCATCATTTAGTTGATGATAAAATACATGCTCGTTCCATTGGGCCTTACTCTTTGGTTACTCAACAGCCTTTGGGAGGAAAGGCGCAATTTGGTGGACAAAGGTTGGGAGAGATGGAGGTTTGGGCTATAGAGGCATATGGAGCGGCTTATTCTTTACAAGAATTTCTTACTGTAAAATCTGATGATGTAGCGGGTAGGACACGAATGTATGAAAGAATAGTAAAGGGTAATAATATTTTAGAGCCAGGACTTCCTGAATCTTTTAAAGTTCTTGTAAAAGAATTACAAAGTCTTGCTCTTAATATAGAGCTTTTCGAGGATATAAAAGTTCAATAGTAATAATAAAATTAATAAGGAGAGGGAAAGTGGTGGAAGATTTATATAGTTTTTTTGCTAAGCCAAAAGACCCCTCAAGTTTTAATGCTATAAGAATATCATTGGCTTCCCCTGAAAAGATAAGAGAATGGTCTCATGGGGAGGTAAAAAAACCAGAAACTATTAATTACAGAACCTTTAAGCCTGAAAGAGATGGTTTGTTTTGTGCCAGAATATTTGGGCCTGTTAAGGATTATGAGTGTAATTGTGGAAAATATAAACGAATGAAACATAGAGGGATAGTTTGTGAAAAATGTGGAGTTGAAGTTATTCATAGTAAAGTAAGGCGTGAGAGGATGGGGCATATTGAATTGGCTTGTCCTGTAGCACATATATGGTTTTTAAAATGTTTGCCTTCTAAGATTGGGAACCTATTGGATATTACTCAAAAAAAATTGGAACAAGTACTTTATTTTGAAAGCTATGTGGTAGTTGATCCAAAAAATACGCCCTTAGAGAAAGGGATGCTTTTATCAGAAGAGCAGCTTTATCAGTTAAGATCAGAATATGGGGATGAATTTGAGGTAGGTATAGGTGCAGAAGCTATTCAAAAGATGTTAAAAGTATTGGATTTAGATACTTTGTCAAAAATTTTGAGAACTGAAATGCTTGAGACATCTTCGGAAGCAAGACGTAAAAAGTTAGGTAAAAGAATAAAAATTATAGATGCTTTTAGACATTCTCCTAATAAGCCAGAATGGATGATTTTAGAAGTGATACCTGTACTTCCACCTGATTTAAGGCCTCTTGTGCCGTTAGATGGGGGGAGATTCGCTACCTCAGATCTTAATGATCTTTATAGAAGAGTAATTAATAGAAATAATAGACTAAGAAGATTATATGAATTAGATGCACCTGATATAATTGTTCGGAACGAGAAAAGAATGCTTCAGGAAGCTGTGGACGTCCTTTTTGATAATGAAAGAAGCGGAAAGCCTGTTACAGGTTCTAATGGAAGGCCTTTGAAATCTTTGGCTGATACTTTAAAAGGGAAACAAGGTAGATTTAGACAAAATCTTTTAGGTAAACGAGTAGATTATTCTGGAAGATCTGTTATAGTGGTAGGTCCAGAACTTAGGTTGCATCAATGTGGACTACCAAAACAGATGGCGTTAGAGCTTTTTAAGCCTTTTATATACAATAAACTTTTAGATAAAGGTATTGTTACAACTGTTAAAGCAGCTAAAAAATTAGTGGAACGAGAAACACCTGAGGTTTTTGATGCTTTAGACGAGGTTGTGAAAGAATATTGTATTCTTCTAAATAGAGCTCCTACATTGCATAGATTAGGAATTCAGGCTTTTGAGCCTGTGCTTATTGAAGGTAAAGCTATCCAATTGCATCCATTAGTATGTACAGCTTTTAACGCAGACTTTGATGGTGATCAAATGGCTGTGCATGTTCCTTTATCTATAGAGGCTCAAGTTGAAGCACGAGTGCTTATGATGTCTACTAACAATATACTCTCTCCAGCTCATGGAGATCCTATTATTATACCTACTCAGGATATTGTTCTTGGCGTATATTATATGACTCGTGATGTTCCTTTTGCTAAAGGAGAAGGTATGACCTTTTCAAATCCTGAAGAAGTTCATATGGCATATGATTCAGGAGAGTTAGATTTACATGCTCGTATAAAAGTTCGAATAGACGGAAATTTGTATGAAACTACTACTGGTAGAGTGCTTATATATGAGGTTATTCCTAAAGGTAAAAATTATACTATTCCTTTTGAATTAGTAAATAAAGTTATTGATAAAAAAGCATTGAGGACATTGATATATGAATCATATAGAAGGTTAGGAATTAAAAATACTGTAATTTTAGCAGACCATTTAAAAGATATTGGATATCAGTATGCTACTATTTCTGGAATATCTATTGGTATTGATGATATGGCCATTCCTTCTAAGAAAAAGGAGATCATAGATAGAGCAGAAACAGAGGTGCGAAAAGTTGAAGATCAACATCTACGTGGTCTCATTACAAATGGTGAAAGATATAATAAAGTTGTTGATATATGGACCAAAGCTACTGAAGATATTACCGAAGAGATGATGAAGGAAATAGCTTTTGATAAAATAAAACTTCAGGATGGAAAAGAAACAACAATTTCTAGTTTTAATCCTATATATATGATGGCAGATTCTGGAGCAAGAGGAAGTAAAGATCAAATGAGGCAGTTAGCTGGTATGAGGGGGTTAATGGCAAAACCTTCTGGAGAAATTATCGAAACACCTATTACATCTAATTTCAGAGAAGGACTTAATGTGCTTCAATATTTTATTTCAACTCATGGTGCAAGAAAAGGTCTTGCTGATACTGCTTTAAAAACAGCTAATTCTGGTTACTTGACCAGAAGATTGGTGGATGTAGCTCAAGATTCTGTTATTACTGAAGAAGACTGTGGTACATTAAATGGCATAGAAGTAGATGCATTAGTGGAAGGTGGAGAGATACTTCAAATGACAAGTGAAAGGATATTTGGAAGGGTAGCAGCAGAAGACATTATTGATCCTGTTACTGGTGAAATTTTGGTTAAAGCTAATGAAGAGATTGATGAAGAAAAAGTAAAAAAAATAGAAAGTGCGGGAATTGACAGAGTAAAAATAAGATCTGTGTTGACATGTGAATCTAAAACAGGAATTTGCAAAAAGTGTTATGGAAGGGATTTAGCTCATGGTAGAGAAGTAAATATTGGAGAGGCTGTGGGAATTATTGCTGCTCAGTCAATAGGAGAACCTGGTACCCAGCTTACAATGAGAACCTTTCATATTGGTGGAGCTGCCAAAAAACAAGTCGAGCAATCTACTATTCAATGTAGAAATGATGGTATAGTAAAGTTTATTAATCTTAAAACAGTAACTAGGGACGATGGTTCCCTTATTGTGATGAATAGGAATGGAGAAATTTCAATAGTAGGTAAAGGCGGGAGAGAGATAGAAAGGTATCCTGTGATATATGGAGCAACATTGAAAGTCAAAAATGGGGATTCTGTTAAAGCAGGGCAAGTTCTTGTAGAATGGGATCCTTTTACAACTCCTATTTTAACTGAGGTATCGGGTAGAGTTAAATTTGGGGATATAATCGAAGGTGTTACTATGCAGGAAAAACGAGATCCTGTTACAGGAAAGATAAGTAGAGTTATTGTAGAAGCAAGAGATATTGATGCAAGACCAAGAATATCTATAAAAGATGAGACTGGAAAAACTGCTAAATTGTCTGACAATCCTCAGGGAGAAGCACGCTATTACTTACCAGTTGGTGCTATAATTGTAGTAAATGAAGGGGATATGGTTACCGCAGGTACAGTTTTGGCAAAAATTCCGCGTGAGACAACTAAGACTAAAGATATCACAGGTGGTTTGCCCCGTGTAGCTGAACTTTTTGAGGTAAGAAAACCAAAAGAGGTAGCAATTATTAGTGATATAGATGGAGTTGTTCATTTTGGTAAATTTACAAAAGGTAGAAGAAAGATTACTATAACGCCAGAAGTTGGGGAACCGGTTACTTATTATATACCTAAAGGAAAACATGTAAGTGTATTAGAGGGAGATTATGTTAGAGCTGGGGAGCCTCTTATGGATGGTTCAGCTGATCCCCATGATATATTACGAATAAGAGGTATTCAGGAATTGGCTAAGTATTTGGTAAACGAAATCCAAAAAGTTTATAGGCTTCAAGGTGTTAAGATAAATGATAAACATATAGAAGTTATTGTGAGGCAGATGTTGAAACAAGTTAAAGTTACAGATCCGGGAGATTCCGAATTTCTGATGGGAGAATACGTAGATAAAATAAAATTTGAAGAAGTTAATAAAAAACTTATAGAGCAAGGCAAAAGACCAGCAAGTGCAGAGCCATTACTTCTTGGAATTACGAAAGTTTCTTTAACAACAGATAGCTTTCTTTCTGCTGCTTCTTTTCAAGAAACAGCAAGAGTTCTTTCTGAAGCAAGTATTGCTGGCAAAATAGATTACTTAAAAGGTTTGAAAGAAAATGTTATAATGGGTAGACTTGTTCCTGCAGGAACAGGGCTTAAGAAATATAGAGATGTAGAAATGGGTGTAGTAGAAACATAAAAGTCTTGACAAATTTTGCAATTCAGAATAATAAGTATCGCTCGTATTGAAAAGGAGGGTTTATGCCGACTATAAATCAGTTGGTTAGGCAAGGAAGAGAGAAACCAAAAAGTAAATCTAAATCACCTGCTTTGCAGGGGTGTCCTCAGAAAAGAGGGGTATGTGTTAGAGTATATACTACTACACCTAAAAAACCTAATTCAGCGTTACGAAAAGTGGCAAGGGTTAGGTTGACTAATGGAATAGAAGTGACTTCATATATACCTGGAATAGGTCATAATCTTCAAGAACATTCTGTAGTATTGATTAGAGGTGGAAGAGTGAAAGATTTGCCAGGTGTTAGATATCATGTTATTAGAGGAGCTTTGGATGCTGCTGGAGTAGAAGATCGTAGAAAAAGTAGATCCAAATATGGAACTAAAAAACCTAAGAGTATATAATTAAAGAGGAGTAGTTATGCCAAGAAAGGGAACAGTAGAAAGACGTAAAGTTGCACCTGATCCAAAATATAATAGTGAAGTAGTAGCAAAATTTATAAATTGTTTAATGAGAGATGGAAAGAAAAGTATTGCGAGGTCTATATTTTATGATGCTCTTGAAATCATAAATAAGAGAACCAAGAAGGATGCTTTAGAGGTGTTTACTAAAGCATTAGAAAATGTAAAGCCTATTATGGAGGTTAGATCAAGAAGAGTAGGAGGAGCAACTTATCAGGTGCCTACTGAGGTAAGGCCTGTTAGAGCTCAAGCATTGGCTATACGATGGCTTATAAGTTATGCAAGAGCAAGATCAGGTAAAAGCATGGCAGAAAAACTTGCTGCTGAGTTTTTAGATGCTTTCAATAATAAAGGGGGAGCAATTAAGAAGAGGGAAGATACTCATAGAATGGCAGAAGCAAATAAAGCATTTGCTCATTATAGATGGTAAGCCTGTATTAAGTGAATTGTGAATAAAAAGGAGGTTCAATCATGTCGAAGAAGAAATTTGAGAGGAAGAAGCCGCACGTAAACGTAGGGACAATAGGACATATAGATCATGGGAAGACGACCTTAACTGCGGCGATAACGAAGCACTTAGCGAGGAAAGGGTTAGCGGAATATGTACCATTTGATCAGATAGACAAGGCACCGGAGGAGAAAGCGAGGGGGATAACGATAGCGACGGCACATGTAGAATATGAGACAGGGAAGAGGCACTATGCACATATAGACTGTCCTGGTCATGCGGACTACATAAAGAACATGATAACTGGGGCAGCACAAATGGACGGGGCGATATTAGTGGTAGCGGCTGATGACGGGCCTATGCCGCAGACGAGGGAACACGTATTACTTGCGAGGCAAGTTGGGGTACCGGCCATGGTAGTATTTTTAAACAAATGTGACATGGTAGATGATCCTGAACTAATAGAACTAGTAGAACTTGAACTAAGGGAACTACTGAGCAAATACGACTATCCTGGGGATGAGATACCCATAATAAAGGGCAGTGCTTTAAAGGCATTAGAGAGTGACGAGAGCGAATCAGAAGAAGTGAAACCCATATTTGAACTACTTGATGCATTAGACGAATACATACCCGAGCCTGTACGTGAAGTAGACAAACCATTTTTAATGCCCATAGAAGACGTATTCAGCATATCGGGCAGGGGCACAGTAGTGACAGGCAGGGTAGAAAGAGGGATTATCAGGGTAAGTGACGAAGTAGAGATAGTAGGTTTCAAAGACACAGTAAAGACAGTTGCCACGAGCATAGAGATGTTCAGGAAAGTATTAGACGAAGCGCTACCAGGGGACAACATAGGGATATTATTAAGAGGGATAAAGAAAGACGAAGTAGAGAGGGGGCAAGTAGTAGCTGCACCTGGTAGTATAAAGCCACACACGAGATTTCAAGCAGAGACATACATATTAACCAAAGAAGAAGGTGGCAGACACACACCATTTTTTCATGGATACAGGCCACAATTTTATTTTAGGACTACAGATGTAACAGGGGTAGTGACCTTACCTGAAGGGGTAGAGATGGTGATGCCTGGGGATAATGTGACATTAGAGGTATCACTAATCACACCTGTGGCCTTAGAGGAAGGGCTAAGGTTTGCAATAAGGGAAGGTGGTAGAACTGTAGGTGCTGGTGTTATAAGTAAGATATTGGAATAAAGTAAAACATTGGTAAGGTAAGATATATGTTAGCTAATCAAAGAATAAGAATAAGATTAAAGGCATATGATCATAGGTTAGTAGATCAGGCAGCGAAGGAGATAGTTGAGACTGCTAAAGAGACAGGGGCAAGGGTAGCTGGTCCTATACCTTTACCTACTGTTATTAATAAATATTGTGTTTTAAGATCTCCTCATGTAAATAAAAAATCGAGAGAACAATTTGAAGTAAGAACGCATAAGCGTCTGTTAGATATATTAGAGCCCACTCATCAAACAATAGATGCTCTTATGAAATTAGATTTACCTGCGGGTGTAGATGTGGAGATTAAGCTTTAAAGATAGGAGGATAATTTGGTGTTATGGTAAATAGATTGGTGGGAAAAAAGTTAGGTATGACAAGATATTTTTTAGAAGATGGTAAATGTATTCCTGTTACAATATTGAAGGTGGGCCCGTGTTTTGTTATTCAGAAGAAGACAGTTCAAAAAGAAGGCTATAATGCAATTCAAATAGGTTTTGAGCCTAAAAAAGAAAGCAGAATAAATAAGCCTATGAAGGGACATTTTGAAAAAGCAGGTAAAGGTTTTTTTGTATTTTTAAGAGAGATAAGAGTAGATAATCCTGATAATTTTGAATTGGGTCAAGAGATAAAAGCTAATATATTTAAAGTGGGTGATATGGTTAATGTAAGTGGAAATAGTAAGGGTCGTGGCTTTGCAGGCGTAATGAAACGATGGGGATTTTCCGGAGGTCCTCAGACTCATGGTTCTCGTTCCCATAGGATCCCGGGTTCAATAGGTTGCTGTGCAACTCCTGGGAGGGTATATAAAGGTCGTAAAATGCCCGGCAAGATGGGAAATAGACGGGTTACTATAAAGAATTTAAAAGTAATTGATGTCCGTCCAGAGATGGATATTTTAGTAGTAAGTGGTGCTGTTCCAGGTAGTAAAAATGCTATTATAGAAATATCCAAGGTAAATTGATTGGGGTTTTAATAAAATGGGAATTAGAGTAAATGTATATAATTTACAGAGAGAAAAGGTTTCAGAATTGGATCTTAATGAAGCTATATTTGCAGTGCCTATAAAGAAGCATATATTGCATTTAGTAGTAGTTACTCAATTATCCGCCAGAAGAGCTGGTACTGCCTCAACAAAGACAAGAGGTGAAGTGAATTGTTCTGGTAGAAAACTTTGGAGGCAAAAAGGTACTGGTCGTGCTCGAGTAGGGGATGCTGGTTCTCCTACAAGAGTAGGAGGTGGAGTTGCCTTTGGACCTAAACCAAGGAAATATACAAAAAAGGTTAATAAAAAAGTCAGAAAATCTGCTTTAAAAATGGCATTGAGTGATAAACTGAGTAATAATAATTTAGTAATTATACAAGACTTAGAGCTACCTGAGATTAAGACCAAATATTTTCTTGAAATAATGGAAAAATTTGAGCTTGATAACAATGTTAAAACACTTTTTGTAACACTAAATAAGTGTTTTAATCTGGAAAGATCTTCCCGTAACGTTCCGGGTGTAAAAGTGTTAAGATGGGAAGGTCTAAATGTTTATGATCTTCTTGTTCATGACGTTTTGTTGTTAGAGGAGAAAGTTGTGAGAAATATAGAGGAGGCATTGATATAGTGAATATGTATGAAGTGATTAAAGGTCCTCATATTACAGAAAAAGCTACATTATTAAAAGATAATTATAGGCAGGTTGTATTTAAAGTTAATCCAAGGGCTACCAAAATAGACATAAGAAGAGCAGTAGAAACTATATTTAAAGTTAAGGTGGTTAAAGTAAGAACCATGAATGTGATAGGGAAAAAGAAAAGGATAGGCAAGTTTTGGGGTAAAAAAGCGGATTGGAAAAAAGCCATAGTTACTATTGCTCCAGGAGAAGATTTGGAAAAGTTTAGTGGGGTTTAGTTATGGGAATTAAAACATATAAACCAACATCTCCAGGTATTAGATTTAAAACGTGTTTAACGTTTGAGGAGATAACAAAAACAGAGCCTCATAAAAGTTTGTTAGTGCCTTTAAAGAAAACAGGTGCTAGAAATTTTATGGGACGTATTACTGTAAGACATAGGGGTGGTGGTCATAAAAGATTGTATAGAATAATTGATTTTAAAAGAGATAAAGATGGTATTCCTGCTAAAGTAGCTTCAATAGAGTATGATCCTAATAGAAGCGCAAATATTGCTTTATTACATTATTTGGATGGTGAAAAAAGATATATAATAGCTCCAAATGGCCTAAAAGTAGGAGATACAATTATATCCGGATCTGGAGTAGAAATAAAGGCAGGTAATGCACTACCTTTAAAAGATATTCCATTGGGTACTTATGTCCATAATATAGAACTAAAACCCGGGGCGGGAGGGCAATTAGTAAGAAGTGCAGGTACATATGCCCAAGTAATGGCAAAAGAAGATAAATATGTACATATTAGACTTCCATCTGGTGAAGTAAGAATGATACTACAGGAATGTAAAGCAACGATTGGTCAAGTGGGAAATTTAGATCATGAGAATATTTCTATAGGAAAAGCCGGCAGAAGTAGATGGTTTGGTAGAAGACCTAAAGTCAGAGGAGTGGCAATGAATCCTGTAGATCATCCTCATGGTGGTGGTGAAGGAAAAACATCAGGTGGGCGTCATCCTGTAACTCCTTGGGGTATGCCCACAAAAGGTTATAAAACAAGAAAGAGAAAGCCCAGTGATAAGTTTATAATAAAGAGGCGTAAATAGATAGAGGAGGATAATATGCCTAGGTCTTTAAGAAAGGGACCTTTTGTCGATGAACATTTATTAAAAAAGGTTATGAAAGCAAAGGAAACAGGGAGCAGAAAGGTTATAAAAACATGGTCAAGGAGATCAACGATTACTCCAGATTTTGTAGGATTAACTTTTGCAGTTCATAATGGAAAAAGATTTATTCCTGTTTTTGTTACTGAAGATATGGTAGGCCATAAGTTAGGGGAATTTGCTCCTACAAGGACTTTTTATGGACATGCAGGTGATAAAAAATCCAGAGTTAAAGGTAAAAAATAATAGGGAATAGACCATGCAAGTAAAAGCACATGCAAGATATATAAGAATTTCTCCAAGAAAAATTAGACTTATTATGGATGAAGTACGTGGTAAGAAGGTAGAAGATGCATTGAATACACTTTCTTTTATGCCAAAAAAGGGAGCAAGAATATTGAAGAAAGTTATTGAATCTGCTGTTGCCAATGCTCAGGCAAATGCTAATCTGGATGTAGACGAATTAAGAATAGCTAAGATATATGCAGATGAAGGTCCTATGTTAAAGAGATGGAGGCCCAGGGCTTTAGGAAGGGCTACCATGATTAGGAAAAGGACAAGTCATTTAACAGTTATTTTAGAAGAAATCAAATAAATGGAGGAAAATATTGGGACAAAAGGTACATCCTATAGGTTTTAGATTGGGTATTTATAGAAATTGGGATTCCAGATGGTTTATAAAAAAGGGCTATGGAAATTCTGTTTTAGAGGATTTTAAGATAAGGCGATTTGTAAAAGATAAATTGTTACATGCAGGTATTTCACGTATAGAAATAGAGAGAGCTGCAAATAAAATGAGAATAATAATTCATACTGCAAGACCTGGAATAGTAATTGGTAGGAGAGGAACTGATATTGAAAGACTCAGAAGTGAATTAGAGCGTTTAATCAATAAGAGCGTATTTATTGATATAAAAGAGGTAAAACGTCCTGAAGTAGATGCTCAATTGGTTGCAGAAAGTGTAGCTATGCAGTTAGTAAGAAGGGTGCCTTTTAGAAGGGCTATGAAAAAGAGTGTTAGTACTGCTTTAAGGTTTGGAGCTCAGGGTATAAAAATCGCGTGTAGTGGAAGACTTGGTGGTGCTGAGATGGCACGTAGAGAATGGTATAGAGAAGGAAGGCTTCCTCTTAATACATTAAGAGCTGATATAGATTATGGATTTGCTGAAGCATTTACAACATATGGAGTTATAGGAGTGAAAGTAATGATATTTAATGGTGAAATATTAGGGAATAAAAATGAATAATAATAGGATGGTGATATGTTAGCTCCAAGAAAAGTAAAATATAGAAAGCAACAAAAAGGAAGGATGAGAGGAAAAGCTTCGAGAGGTAATATATTGGCTTTTGGTGACTTTGGATTACAGGCTTTAGAGTGTTGTTGGTTGACTGCTAAACAAATAGAAGCTGGAAGAATAGCTATTACAAGACATGTAAAGAGAGGTGGAAAAATATGGATAAGAGTATTTCCTGATAAACCTATTACAAAGAAGCCAGCAGAAACAAGAATGGGTAAAGGAAAGGGTTCTGTGGAAGGTTGGGTAGCTGTAGTTAAACCGGGTAAGATAATTTATGAATTACATGGAGTTTCTAAAGAGGTTGCAGAGGAGGCTTTACGTTTAGCAAGTCATAAACTTCCTATTGCGACGAGATTTGTAAGTAGGAGTTAGGAAATTATGAAGGCCGGTGAATTAAGAAATTTAAGTAAAGAGGAACTTATAGAAAAAGAGAAACAGTTAAGACGAGAGCTTTTTAATTTAAAATTTCAAAAGGAAAGTGGACAATTAGGAGATATATCTTTAATAAAAAAAACCAAAAAAGATTTGGCGAGAGTCTTAACTATATTGAGAGAATTAGAATTAAAAAAGCTTGATAAGGAATAACAACTATGGAAGCAAGAGGTAACAAAAAGGTGTTTGTAGGTATAGTAGTAAGTGATAAAATGGATAAAACAGTAGTTGTTTTAACAGAAAGACTTGCACAGCATTCTATGTATAAAAAATACATTAAAAAAAGAAAAAAATTTATGGCTCATGATCCACAGAATATATGCAAAATTGGGGATAAAGTAAAAATAATAGAATGTAGGCCTTTAAGTAAAAAGAAAAGATGGCGAGTTATTCAGATAATAGAAAGGGCAAGGGTATTAGAAAAAGGTAATGAATAGGGAGTGTAGATAAAATGATCCAGCAGGAAACTAGACTAAAGGTGGCGGATAATTCAGGTGCAAAAATAATAAGTTGTATAAGAGTATTGGGGGGAACGGGAAGACGTTATGCTACTTTGGGAGATGTGATAGTAGCTTCTGTTAAAGATGCATTGCCAGATTCAAAAGTGAAAAAAGGGGATGTGGTAAGAGCAGTAGTTGTAAGGACTAAAAAAGAGGTTAGAAGACCTGATGGAACTTATATAAAGTTTGATGAAAATTCTGCTGTTCTTATTACACCACAGGGGGATCCAGTAGGAACTCGTATATTTGGCCCTGTAGCAAGAGAATTGAGAGCAAAAAATTTTATGAAGATTGTATCTTTGGCACCTGAGGTGCTGTAATATTAAAAAAATATTAGGGGTGTTAACTTGAGTAAGCGTAATTTTATAAAACCTCCAAAGATAAAAAAGGATGATAAAGTAATTGTTATTGCAGGAAAAGATAAGGGTAAAATTGGAACGGTGCTAAAGGTTGATAAGCAAAAACAAAAAGTTGTTGTTGAAAAAATAAATATTATAAAAAAACACACAAGACCTTCTCCTAATGCTCCTCAAGGTGGCATTATAGAGAAGGAGGCTCCAATACATATATCTAATGTTATGCTTATATGTAATAAATGTGCTCAGCCTACAAGGATAGCTAAAAAGATTTTAGAAGATGGCAGAAAAGTTAGAATTTGCAAAAAATGCAAAGAACTTATTGATGAATAAATATAGGAGGTAGTTTTGTCTAGGTTAAAATATAGATATCAGTCAGAAGTAGTGCCTGCATTAATGAAGGAGTTTAGGTATAAAAATTCTATGGCTGTACCTAAGGTATGTGCTGTTGTGTTAAATATGGGCTTGGGTGAAGCTATACAAAATATAAAAATTATTGATTCTGCTGTTGAAGAATTATCACTTATAGCAGGGCAAAGAGCTGTTGTAACGAGGGCAAAAAAATCAATAGCAGCATTTAAGCTCAGAAAAGGAATGCCTATAGGTTGTAAAGTTACTTTAAGACGTAGAAGAATGTGGGATTTTTTAGATAAGTTGTTTAATGTGGCATTACCACGAGTAAAAGATTTTAGAGGAATTCCTGATAAGATATTTGATGGGCATGGAAATTGTACAATTGGAATTAAAGAGCATATAATATTTCCAGAAATAGATTATGACAAAATTGATAAAATAAAAGGTCTTAATATTACTATAGTAACCACAGCTAAAACAGATATAGAAGGTTTGTTTTTACTTAAATATTTGGGAATGCCTTTTAGAACATAAGTTTATAGGAGGAAAAAACTTGGCAAGAAAAGCACTTGTGATCAAAGCTCAGAGAAAACCTAAATTTGCAGTAAGAAAATATAATAGGTGTCCTATTTGTGGTAGAAGTAGGGCTTTTTTAAGAAAATTTAATATGTGCCGTATATGTTTTAGAAAACTGGCATTACAAGGTCAAATTCCAGGGGTAAGAAAATCGAGTTGGTAATTGGAGGTAATTATTATGACCATGACTGATCCTATAGCGGATATGTTAACAAGGATTCGAAATGCATTAAGAGTGCATCATGAATCCGTTGATATCCCAGCCTCAAAACTTAAATTAAGAATTGCTGAGATATTAAAATTGGAGGGATATATAAGGAATTTTCAAATGATATCAGACGGTTCTAAAAAGACTATAAAGATATTTTTAAAGTATGATGAAAAAGGCAGACCCGTGATTGAGGGACTTAAGAGGATTAGTAGACCAGGAAGAAGAGTATATGCAGGGTATAGAGATATACCTAAGGTATTGAATGGATATGGTATAAATATTATTTCTACTTCTAAAGGTGTAATTACAGATAGAGAAGCAAGACGTAAACGTGCAGGAGGAGAGTTAATTTGTTCAATATGGTAAAAGGGAGAGTGTCATGTCTAGGATAGGAAAGAGGCCTATACCCATTCCAAAAGGTATAGAGATCAAATTTAATAAGGGTTTGCTTATAGTGAAAGGTCCTAAAGGAGAACTCAAAAGGCAAATACATCCTGATATAGATATAGATATACAGAGCGATAAGATATTAATTTTTGTAAAAAATCGTTCTAAGAAAAGCAAAGCATTGCATGGACTTTTTAATGCCTTGATATGGAATATGGTAAAAGGGGTAACAGAAGGTTTTAAAAAAGGTCTTGAAATAGTTGGAGTTGGATATAGGGCCGAATTACAAGGTAAACAGTTAATTTTACATTTAGGCTATTCTAATCCTATTAAATTTGATCTACCAGTGGGAATAGAAGCTCATGTAGAAAGGAATAAAATAGTAATAAGTGGTATTGATAAAGAAATTGTTGGGCAAACTGCTGCTAATATTAGAAGATTAAGACCTCCTGAACCTTATAAAGGTAAAGGGATAAGATATGAAAATGAAATAATTATAAAAAAGGCTGGTAAAGGTGGAGGTGCTAAATAAGGGATGGGAAAACTTACCAAAAGAGAAGCAAGATTACGCAGGAAGAAGAGAATACGTAAAAGGATATTTGGAACTTCAGAGAGACCTCGTTTGTGTATATACAGAAGTTTGAAACATATTTATGCTCAAATAATAGATGATACTACAGGAAGAACCTTGGCTTCAGCATCTTCTATTTCTAAAGATATTGTATCCTTAGTAGGCAAAGATGGTGGTAATAAGAAAGGTGCTGCTATAGTAGGCGAAGCCATAGCTAAAATAGCATTAAGTAAGGGCATAAAAAAGGTAGTTTTTGACAGAAATGGATTTCTTTATCATGGGAGAGTAAAGGCGTTAGCTGAAGCTGCAAGGAATACAGGATTAGAATTTTAGAAAAGGAGAATGATATGGAGGTAGAAGAACTCCAATTAATAGAAAAAGTGGTTCATGTAAAAAGGGTAGCTAAAGTGGTTAAAGGGGGACGAAGATTTAGTTTTAGTGCAATTGTGGTAGTAGGGGATGGCAAAGGTAAGGTTGGAATGGGACTTGGTAAAGCAAAAGAGGTGCCAGATGCTATTAGAAAAGGGATAGAAAAAGCTAAAAAAGATATGAAACCAATTGCACTCTTAAATGGAACAATTCCTTATGAAGTAATTGGAAAAGCAGGTGCAGGTATGGTTCTATTAAAACCTGCATCTCCAGGAACAGGAATAATAGCAGGGGGTGCTGTTAGACCAGTTTTAGAAGCTGTAGGTATCCAGAACATACTTACCAAATGTATAGGTTCTAATAATCCTCACAATGTAGTAAGAGCTACATTAGCAGGACTTCGTTCTTTAAGGACACCTGAAGATATTGCTAAACGGAGAGGCAAGAAAACAGAAGAAATAAAGGGATAAAAATATGATTAAAGTAACATTAGTAAAAAGTGGAATAGGACAAAATAAAAAGATTAAGCAGACTTTAAGAGCATTGGGTTTAAAAAAAATAAATCAGACTATAGTCGTAAAAAATCATCCTTCAATAAGAGGAATGTTAAGAAAGGTTTCTCATTTAATAAAAATAGAATTGGAGCAGGATTAAATTATGAAATTACATGAACTTTTTCCAAAAGCAGGCTCTAAACAAAGAAGAAAGAGAGTAGGGAGAGGATCGGGTTCAGGACATGGCAAAACTTCGTGTAGAGGACAAAAAGGTCAAAATGCGCGTTCTGGAGGTAGTCCTGGTAGAGGGTTTGAAGGAGGGCAGATGCCTATTCACAGGCGTTTGCCTAAAAGAGGTTTTACTAATTTGTTTAGGAAAGAGTATGAAATTGTAAACATAAAAGATCTTAGCGTATTTGCTCCTAATGATAATGTCGATATTGATAAATTGAAAGAGAGAGGTCTTATTCATGCTAATAAAGATGGGGTTAAATTATTAGGTGAAGGCGATATTTCTTATCCATTATTTATAAAAGTTCACAAGGCAAGCAAGACAGCTATAGAAAAAATAGCTTCAACAGGTGGAAGAGTAGAATTGATATCATAAATTATTAGTTATGGATGGCTTTCAGAATATACCAAGAGTTCCGGAGTTGAGGAAAAGAATATTTTTTACTTTTCTCATGCTAATTGTTTATAGAATAGGATGTCATATTCCTACTCCTGGTATTAATGGTGCGGCCCTTTCTGCTTTTTTTGCTCAAAGACAAGGTACTTTATTTGGCATGGTGGATATGTTTACAGGTGGTGCTTTGAGACGAATGTCTGTAATGGCTTTAGGAATTATGCCTTATATAAGTGCTGCTATTATATTAGAGCTTCTAGCCATTGTTATGCCTCAATTGGGCAGATTAAGAAAAGAGGGGGAGCTTGGTAGAAGAAAATTTACTGAATATACAAGATATGGAACTGTTATATTAAGTTTTGTACAAGGTTTTGGTATAGCTATAGGACTTGAAAATATGGCTGGTCCAGGAGGTTCATTAATTGTACCTGTAGGAGGTTGGGGTTTTAGACTGTTAACGGCTGTGACTTTATGTGCAGGAACAGTATTTTTAATGTGGCTCGGGGAACAGATAACAGAAAGAGGTATAGGAAATGGGATTTCTCTAATTATTTTTGCAGGAATTGTAGCACGTCTTCCGGTAGCTGTAGCGAACACTTTGAGGCTTATGAAAACTGGAGAATTAACACCTTTCTTTATGTTGATACTTTTGGCATTTATGATTTTGGTTGTGGGTGTAATAGTATTTGTTGAAAAGGGTCAGAGAAGGATTCCTGTTCAGTATGCAAAGAGAGTAGTTGGTAGAAGAGTATATGGAGGCCAAAGCACTCATTTGCCTTTGAAAGTAAATACAGCTGGAGTAATTCCTCCTATTTTTGCTTCTTCTATGCTCATGTTTCCTGCTACAGTTGCCAATTTTGTTGATCCTAATAAAATGCCTTTATTACATCAAATAGTAACTTATTTAAGACCAGGGAATTTAATATATAGTTTAATATATATTTTTTTGATTTTCTTTTTCTGTTATTTTTATACTGCTGTTCAGTTAAATCCAGTAGATGTCGCGGATAATATGAAAAAACAAGGAGGATATATTCCAGGAGTAAGACCAGGTAAAAGCACTGCAGAATATATTGATCGTGTTCTTACAAAATTAACATTTTGGGGAGCAATATATGTATCTGCAATTTGCATCTTGCCACAGATATTAATATATAAGTTGCATGTGCCTTTTTATTTTGGGGGAACAGGCCTTTTGATTGTAGTAGTAGTAGCAATGGATACTATTACACAAATAGAGGCTCACATGTTGATGAGACATTATGAAGGTTTTGTTAAAAGAGGTTTTGTTAAAGTAAAATAAGATTAGACAATCATAATTTTATGTAGGTGGAAATATGCCAAAAGAAGAGCCAATAGAAGTTGAAGGTACTATAAAAGAAGCTTTACCTAATGCGATGTTTAAAGTTGAGCTTGATAATGGATATGAAGTGTTAGGATATATTTCTGGAAAAATGAGGAAGCATTATATAAGAATATTGCCGGGAGATAGAGTAAAAATCCAACTGTCGCCTTATGATTTGACAAGAGGTAGAATAGTTTATAGAGAAAGTAAATAATGGAGGTTATTATGAAGGTATCCCCTTCTGTGAAAAAAAGATGTATGAAATGTAGAATTATTAAAAGGAAAGGTATAGTGAGGGTTATATGTGAGAACCCTCGTCATAAAAAAAGACAGGGATAGGGAGTAAGATATGCCAAGAATAGCAGGGGTAGATTTACCAAAAGGAAAAAGGATGGAAATCGCTCTTACTTATATATATGGTATAGGTAAGAGTAGTGCTCGGAAAATATTGCAAGAGACAAATATAGATTTAAATACCAAATCAGATAATTTGACAGCGGATCAAATAAATAAAATCAGAAAGATTATAGATGATAAATACAAGGTTGAAGGTGAGTTAAGACGTGAAGTTGCAATGAATATAAAAAGACTTATGGAGATAGGTTGTTATAGAGGCCTTAGACATAGAAGAGGACTTCCTGTAAGAGGGCAAAGAACTAGGACAAATGCTAGGACAAGAAAAGGACCTAGAGGGGCAAGTATTGGTAAAAGGAAAAAAGAGAGGACCTAATAAAGGAGATATTCTATGGCACGAGCAAGAAGAGGTAGAGTAAAGAAAGAAAAAAAGAATATTCATACAGGAGTTATCCATATACATTCTACTTTTAATAATACTATTGTTACTGTAACAGATCCGCAAGGAAATGTGATCGCACAATCAAGTGCAGGGAGAGTAGGATTTAAAGGATCACGGAAAAGCACACCATTTGCTGCCCAGATGGCTGCAAAGGATGCTATTCAAAAAGCTATGGATCATGGGTTAAGGATTGCGGAGGTAAGAATAAAAGGACCAGGTGTTGGAAGAGAAGCTGCATTAAGGGCTCTTCAGGTGGAGGGGTTAACTATAACATTAATTAGAGATGTAACTCCTATTCCACATAATGGTTGTAGACCACCAAAAAGACGAAGAGTATAATTTTTTATAGGGAGGATATTCCATTGGCAAGATATATTGGTTCTGTTTGCAGGTTATGTCGGAGAGAAAATATGAAATTATTTCTGAAAGGGGATAGATGTTATACTGATAAATGTGCTTTTGAAAGGAGGTCATATCCTCCTGGCCAGCATGGTCAGGCACAAAGACGAGAGAAGTATTCTGATTATAAAATTCAATTAAGGGAGAAACAGAAGGTTAAACGTATATATGGAATATTAGAGAAACAGTTTAAGATATACTATGAACGTGCTGAAAGGATGAAAGGTATAACGGGCACTAATCTTCTTGTTTTATTGGAAAGAAGATTGGATAATGTTATTTATAGATTAGGTTTTGCGTCTTCAAGAAGACAGGCAAGACAATGGATAAGACATGGGCATTTTTTGGTAAATGGTGAAAAAGTAGATATTCCTTCGTATCAGTTGGATTTGGGAGATGTTATTGAGATTAGAGATAAAAGCAAAAATATACCACAGATACTTGAGGCTCTTCAAACTATAGAGAGACGTGGAGTTCCAGAATGGTTGGAGTTAGATAAACATAATCTGAGAGGAGTAATGAAGGCTTTACCTTCAAGGGAATTTATAGATATCGCAATTCAAGAACAGTTGATTGTAGAATTTTATTCAAAATAAAAATAAAAAGTAGATATAATTTTTAGATATGGGGGAGACATTGGTAGATCTTAAAAGTAGGAATTGGAGAGAATTAATAAAACCAAAGAGGATTATTGTTGAAAAAAAGGACAGCAACTATGCAAAATTTGTGGCGGAACCTCTTGAAAGAGGGTTTGGTATAACTATAGGTAATGCTTTAAGACGTATTTTATTGTCGTCTATTCAAGGAGCAGCTATTGTATCTGTAAAAATTGATGGGGTTGTTCATGAGTTTTCTACTATTCCTGGAGTTTTTGAGGATGTAACAGATATTGTCTTAAATCTTAAATTGGTAAGATTAAAATTATTGGATAGGGAAGAAGTAATTGTACATCTTTCAAAAGAAGGAGAAGGTGAGGTTAAAGCTGGTGATATTGATACCCATGGTTTAGCTGATATCCTTAATCCAGAGCAACATATTGCTACCTTAGGTAAAGAAGGTAAATTAAACATGGAAATGGTAGTCAGGATGGGGAAAGGTTATGTGCCTGCTGAAAGGCATAAACCTAAGGATCAGCCTATAGGGATTATATCTTTAGATGCCATATTTTCTCCTATAAAAAAGGTAAATTTTAGAGTTACTCAGGCGAGAGTTGGACAGATAACTGATTATGACAGTCTTACTGTAGAGATATGGACAGATGGGAGTTTAACTCCTGAAGATGCGTTGGCCTATGCAGCTAAGATTTTAAAAGAACAAATGAATCCGTTCATAAACTTTGAAGAATTACCAGAACCAGAGGAAGAAGAAAAAGAAGAGGAAAGAAAAGAAGAAGAAAGGAAGTTAATGGAACTTTTATCACGACCTGTATCGGAGTTAGAGCTTTCTGTAAGAGCTGCTAATTGTCTTAAAAATGCAGGTATAAGATATATAGGTGAGTTGGTACAAAAAACAGATCAAGAAATGTTGAAAACGCAGAACTTTGGAAGAAAGTCCCTTAATGAAATTAAAAATGTACTTGCAGACATGGGTTTATCTCTTGGTATGAATGTTGACTTTAAACCTCCGGAAGAGAGGGTAGAGAATGAAGACAATGATATAGATAAACAAGAAAATATAGATGAGGGTAAATAGGGATGAGACATAGAAAAGGTGGAAAAAAGTTAGGTAGAAATTCTGCACATAGAAAGGCACTTTTAAGAAATTTAGTGACAGCTCTTTTTAAATATGAACAGATTGAAACTACAAATGCTAAAGCTAAGGCTCTAAGGCCAATTGCAGAAAAGATGATTACATTAGCAAAACGTGGAGATTTGCATGCAAGAAGACAAGCTTTGGCTTTTATTCAAGAAAAGAATATAGTTCATAGATTATTTGAAGAAATAGTAAAAAGATATGGAGACAGAGAGGGTGGATATCTGCGAGTTATAAAGAAATATGTTAGAAAGGGAGATGGTGCACCTGTTTCTGTTGTTCAGCTGATTCCCCCAGAAGAGAAATCTGCGGAACAGGCATCAGAGAAAAGTAAGGCTTAGAAAAAGAATATAGAGAAATATATTTTTCTTATTGAAAATAAGGGGACAGGGTGGCCGCCTTTGAGCACAAAGACCTTTTATCTATTAATCAACTTTCTGTTTTAGATATTAATCTTATCTTAGAAGTTGCCAATTCTTTAAAAGAGCTTATTTATAGAGATATAAAAAAGGTTCCTACCTTAAGAGGAAAAAGTATAATAAATTTTTTTTATGAACCCAGTACTCGTACAAGAGTTTCGTTTGAAATGGCAGCAAAAATTTTAGGAGCTGATACTATAAGCATATCTGCGTCTACCAGTAGTATGGTAAAAGGTGAAACATTAATTGATACTGCTAAAAACCTTGAAGCTATGAATCCTGATGTAATAGTTATTAGGCATTCGTCTGCAGGAGTTCCCCATCTTATTGCCAGTAAAATAAAACCAAGTGTTATAAATGCAGGTGATGGTATAAACGAGCATCCTACACAGGCACTTTTGGATCTTTTTACTATAAATGAAAAAAAAGGTGGTGATGTAAAAGGTATTGAAGTAGCTATAATTGGTGATATTGCTCATAGTAGAGTAGCAAAATCAGATATATTGATTTTAAAAAAAATGGGCGCAAATGTAACTGTATGTGGTCCTCCTACTATGATTCCTGTAGGAATAGAGTCTATGGGTGTGAATGTATGTTATGATCCGAGTGAAGCGGTTAAAGGAAAAGATGTTCTTATTTGTTTAAGAATCCAGTTGGAAAGGCAAAGTAAGAATATATTTCCAAGTTTAAGAGAATATGCGTTTTTTTTTGGTATTAACAAGGATCTTATAAAACTTACAAAATCAGATGCTATAATAATGCATCCTGGTCCTATGAATAGAGGTGTAGAAATAATGAGTGATGTTGCTGATAGTGGTAGATCTGTTATATTAGATCAGGTTACTAATGGAGTTGCAGTAAGGATGGCGATTCTTTATCTTCTCATTGGGGGCCAGAAATAGATGCTTTTGATAAAAGGTGGTTCTATAGTAGATCCTATTAAAGATAAAATTGATAAAAAAAATATTGTTATTAATGATGGGATTATTAAACAGTTTCTTCCTTTAGATTATCCTATAAAATATGAAAGTTTTGAACAGATAATAGATGCTGAGAATATGATAGTAGTACCAGGCTTGGTAGATATGCATGTTCATTTAAGAGAACCTGGTCATGAGTATAAAGAGGATATTCGATCTGGCACTTTAGCTGCTTTGGCAGGTGGATTTACAGATGTGGCATGTATGCCGAACACAAAGCCCGTGAATGATAATGCCTCTGTTACAGAATTTATTCTAAGACAAGCCCGTCTTTATGGTTATTGTAGAGTTCATCCTATAGCATCTATAAGTATCAGACAGGAGGGTAAAAAATTAACAGAATTTGGTGATCTTAAAAGAGCCGGAGCAGTTGGAGTATCTGATGATGGGAAACCTGTATTAGATAGTAATCTTATGAGAAGAGCATTAGAATATGCAAATTATCACGGCTTGACTGTAATTTCTCATTGTGAAGATATTAGCCTTTCCGAAGGTGGAGTAATGCATGAAGGGATAATATCTACACAATTAGGTCTTCCTGGAATACCTTCTGTTAGTGAAGAAATACTGGTTGCAAGAGATATACTTTTAGCAAAATTGACAAACTGCCCTGTACATATTGCCCATGTTAGTACTTCGGGATCTGTGGAATTAATAAAAATGGCAAAAGAACAAGATATCCCTATTACTGCAGAAACAGCTCCTCATTATTTTACCTTGGACCATAATGCAGTTATTGGCTATAATACTAATGCTAAAGTTAATCCTCCTCTCAGAAGTGAAGACGATGTGGAAGCTATAAAAAATGCTCTTAAAGATAATATAATAGATGTTATAGCGACAGATCATGCTCCTCATAGCCCTTTAGAAAAAGAAGTAGAATTTGATAAAGCAGAGTTTGGAATTATTGGACTTCAGACAGCTGTTCCATTGACTCTTAATTTGGTAAGAGAAGGTGTTCTTACTGTGACCCAAGCAATAAAAAAGTTGACTGTAAATCCTGCATATATTTTAGGAATTGAGGCTGGTAAAATAGAAGAGGGAAAAAGAGCAGATATAACTATTATTGATCCTGAATATTCTTATATTCTACAAGAAGATAATATCTATTCAAAAAGTAAAAATAGCCCTTTTATTGGAATGCAACTTAAGGGAATAGTAAGATTTACTATTATAAAAGGAAAAATAGCATATTCAAATCTTAATTCCTAAATTATTTCTACATATTTTCCTGAAATGATAGCCATATATAGCAAAAGTAATTGTAAAAGGAAAAAGTTTTGGTTTATGAGTCAATGTCCAGATGATTGTGTTCCAATAATGTCGCCTTTCTTTCCCGATAATGCCCAATTTTATATTGGCTTTTAGGAATGCAAGAATTCTATTTTTATTTATTTGTTCATGGACTTTTATTGGTTGATATTCCTTAAGAAATCTTTTAATACGTTTATAGTAGTTTTCTACAGAATAAATATTAGCCATTATATACTTATAACCTTTAAGAAGTATATCCATCCCCATTTTTGGCATAATATTTGTAGTTCCATCTACGTTATCTCCTGTCATATATCCTAAAATACGGCCCTCTTTTTTTAAGCGTTCATATAATCTTGTTCCAATAGGTGCTTGAAGAATTCCTACCATAGCTGTAACAATACCACTTTTTTGTATGAACTCTATTTGTCTTTTAAATATAGAAGGAGTATCATTATCAAAACCTACTATAAAACCTGCTTGAACCTCAAGGCCAGCCCGTTGAATATTTCTAATATCTTGAATAAGATTTCTGGATTTATTTTGTTTTTTATTACATTCACTTAGGGAATCTTCCTCAGGAGTTTCAATACCTATAAAAACAGAGTCAAAACCTGCCTTTGCCATTAAATCCATTAATTCTTGATCATCTGCTAAATTTATAGATGCCTGAGTATTGAATACAATTCCTTTTTTCCCTTTTCTCCATTCAATTATTGCAGGAAGAACTTCTGTTTTTATATATTTCTTATTTCCTATAAAATTATCATCCACAAAGAATACTCTTCCCCTCCAGCCATTTTTGTAGATAGCATTTAATTCATCTATTATCTGCTTTACAGATTTTATACGAGGTTTATGACCAAATAGTGCTGTTACATTGCAAAATTCACAATTAAATGGACATCCCCGTGAGGCTTGAATACTCATAGAGGCATAGTCGTCCATATTTAATATATTCCATAGGGGAATTGGACTTTTTTTTAGGTCACAATACTCATTGCTGCTATATATCTTTTTAGGATTACCATTATTTTTTAAGTCCTCTAAAAAATTAGGCAATGTTACCTCTGCTTCATTTAATATTAGATGATCTATAACAGACATATATTCGGTATATTCACTGGTAAAAAGGGGACCTCCTCCAATTATTTTTATAGACGGTTTTTTATTTTTTAATTTGGATATAATCTGATCTGTTGATTTCTTTTGAATTGTCATCGCACTTATAAAAACAATGTCTGCCCATTCTATATCTTCGTTTGATAATTTTCTTATATTTAAATCTACTAAACGCTTAGCCCAACTTTCTGGAAGCATAGCAGCTACCGTTAGTAATCCTAAAGGAGGATAAGCCGCTTTTTTGTTTATAAACTTAATAGCATAAGTAAAACTCCAAAAAGTATCAGGAAATTTAGGATATAGAAGTAATATATTCATCTTTTATTCTCCTATTTACAAGAAAAAGGACAAGATATACAATTAATATTTTTTTTGCTGTCGTAATCACAAACAGCATCTTTTAATTCATCTCTTGTCTTCAATATATTAATAATTATAGGTTTAACCTCTTTAAGGGTTATTTTATATAATAAAATTCCTATTATTAAACCTAAAACTAACCCTATGATAGCTCCGATTATGTCTTTTATATAAGCACCCAATATCATTCCAAATATGGGAATACCTACAAGTTTAAGTATATTTTTTATTGAATTTGGAGAATATTCTACTGATACAAGATCCCCAACTTTTGCCTTTTTATAATTGATAGCTTCTATTTTCAAAATGGAACCCTTAGATGGAATATGACAACATGCTTTATTTATTTTTGAATTAGCATTTGGAATTCCTTCAGGAAAAGGATATAGAACAACTTCTACTTTATTCTTATCTTTTATTTTGGAAATAAGGCCTTGATATATAACCATATCATTCCTTTTTACAAATTTCTTCTCTGTTTATAAATGGTAGTTTCTGGATAAGAATAGATATATCTGGATCATCTTCAAGCCATTCTCTTAAATACGATAATATTATTTTTCCATATATGTTTCCATTTTCTAGTATCCTATAATTTACCCAGGTACCATCTTTTTCAAAAGCCACTAATCCTGCTTCTTCTAAAACTTTTAAATGTTTTGATACTGTAGGTTGGGCTATGCCAAGTGCTGTTTGTAATTCACATACACACATATCTTTATGCTGCAACATTTTTAAGATTTTTACTCTATTGGGATCAGAAAGCGCTTTCATTACCTTAAGGAATTCTTTCATAAAAAATGTTCTCCTTTAATTATGTAAAAACATATTTTTTGCTTTTATCACAAAATCTTTTTTTGCTTTTTTATGTACTTCTAATATCTTTATTACATCTTTTTTAATATCATCAAAAATATCTTTAAAATTCAATTCTCCTTCCCTAGGAGCAAGATGGTCTTCTAAATCTTTAACATCATGAATATGTATTCCTATAATATCATTTGAAAAAGATCTCAGCAAATCTTTTTGGAAACATATCCCCAATTTTTCTTGAATGACTGCATGACCTATGTCGTGCCAATATCCTATGTTGCCGCCTTTAAACTCTTTTAATATTAATTCTATTTCTTCAATATTGGGGATCTCGTGAAAATAAAATCGGTTTTCTATTCCCAAAGTGATGCCGTATTTTTCTGCATATGGAAGCAATCTATCTAATGCTTTTAAAACAGAATCAATATGTCTCTGTTTTAGAGAGTCTCTTATATTTTTTTGTTTTTCTATAAATTTTTTCCCTACTTTTTGATTTATTTTTGCTTCTTGAAATAATTGCTTTAATTTATTAAATGGATTTTGCATTTCTACTCTTCCAAGATGCAATACCACTGCTAATGCTTCCATATCATTAGCATATTCAATAGTTTTCATAGTATATTTTATTGCTCTATTATGCTCATCTTTATCAGTGGATGATAGTAAAAATAAATCCCCGCTGCCTTTTATATATGGTTCGTTTGGTTTGGGAAAATAATTATGTATACTTAGTACCTTTAGTTTTCTTTTTATTAATAATTTTATACTCTTGAACCAGTTTTCTGGAATTCTATATTCCAATTCAATAGCTTCAAATCCCATATTTGTTATTTCCCATATTATGTCTTTATGTTTTAAATCCTTTATATCTTCAGTCCAATAACAAGTAGAAATACCAAACATTTTTTCTTACTCTATCATAATTTTTACTATATTATCAGTTGCACAAGTTTTTTCAAGATACTATAATGCTTTTACTTATGGAACTTAATATAAAACAAATTAAAACCGGTGCTTTTCAGGTTTTTAGTTATGTTGTTTCATGTGGAAAAAAGGCTGTTATTATCGACCCTGCTGGTGAAGAAAATAAGCTTATAAAATTAATAGAAGATAATAATTTGCAATTAATGTATATATTAAATACTCATGCTCATGCTGATCATATTTTAGGTAATAAGATATTAAAAAATTATTTTAAAGTGCCTGTTTTAATGCATAAAAGAGATATTGATTTTTTTTTAGACAAAAATATAAGAACTACTATAAATAAAGAGCTCGGCATTAAAGCAGAGCTTATAGTAGATAAAGGTTTAAGAGATGGTGATATATTACCTTTAGGTGAAACTATAATTCAAGTAATTCATACTCCTGGCCATACACCTGGGTCTGTATGTTTTTTAATAAATAACAATTTATTTACAGGTGATACTCTTTTTGTTGGTTTAGCTGGAAGAACAGATCTTATCGGGGGATCTCTTGAAGAACTTTTATCTTCATTAAAAAAAATAATAAAATTGCCTCCTGATACTGTTATATGGCCTGGTCATGATTACGGAGATCACCCTATTTCAACAATAGCCGATGAAATCAAACAAAATTTATATATAACAGATTTTTTATTATGATAATTAGAAATTCTAAATTTAATTGCTATAAACTTTTTTTTCTATTGATGTTAGTTGTTATGTGTTTTTTTTCATGTCATAAAGGTGTAAAAGCCGATTCTATAGCTCCCGATTTTGTTCTGTCTGATATAAACGACTATCCAGTATCTCTTAAAAGCTACAGAGGATATGTGGTACTTTTAGATTTTTGGGCTACTTGGTGTTATGCATGTAGGATGTCTATACCTGAATTGATAAAGTTGCAAAATAAATATAAAAATAAGGGATTACGCATTGTTTCTATTTCATTGGATAGTCCATATTATGTAAGCAATACTGATCTTTTAAAATTTAAAAAGGCCTTAGGAATAAACTACAAAATATTAAGAGGAAATATAAAAGTTATAAAAGACTATTTTGGAGATCAAAAACCTTTAATACCTACTATGTTTGTAATTGATAAGGATGGAAGAATCAAAGCTAAAATTATTGGCTTTAATCCTATGGCTTTAAGAAAAATTTTGACTAAGTTGATGAAATGATTATTGACTTTCATACACATATATTTCCTCCTTATATTAAGTATAGGAGAGAAGATTTTTTCGATGATTTGGGATTTAAATTGTTATACCATAACCAAAAATCTAAAATTGTGACTGCTGAAGAGCTTGTAAATGCAATGGATATTAATGGTGTAGACAAATCTGTTGTTTTTGGATTCCCTTGGTTAAAGGAAGAGAACTATAAAAGACACAATGATTATATTATTGAATCTGTTAATAGGTTTCCAGAAAGATTAATAGGTTTTTGTTGTTTTTATCCAACCAAAAATTCAGAAAAAGAGCTTCTTAGATGTTTGAGGGCAGGGTTAAAGGGGGTTGGAGAAATAGCATTTTATAATTCAGATATAACTCTATCTATAATAGATTCCTTAAAAGGTATAATGGATATATGCAAAGAAAATAAATTACCTTTTTTACTTCATACAAATGAACCTGTTGGACATATGTATGCTGGAAAGAGTCCTATAAGTTTATCAGGATTGTATATGTTTATAAAAACATATACAGAGAATAAAGTAGTTCTTGCTCATTGGGGAGGTGGTCTATTTTTTTATAATATCATGAAAAAAGAAGTAAAAGATATATTACAGAATGTTTGGTTTGATACAGCGGCTTCTCCTTATTTATATGAAAAAAATATATATAATATTGCATTAAATATTGTAGGGTTAAATAAAATACTATTCGGAAGTGACTATCCTCTTTTATCCCCTCGCAGATATTTTGAAGAGATGAAAAAAGCTGGATTGGATGATGTAAATATGAATAAGATATTAGGAGAAAATGCCATAAAGGTTTTAAGAGATGTATAGATATATAAAAGTGGTTATATTTGATTGCGATGGAGTATTATTTGATTCAAGGCAGGCCAATATTAATTTTTATAATAGCATAAGAACACATTTTGGTCTTCCACCCATGAGTAAAGAAGAGGAAGACTATGTACATATACATACTGCATATGAATCTGTAAGATATATATTCAGGAATACTCCTTATAGAGATATAGCTCAACAATACAGGATTGAAAAAGATTATTCTCCTTTTATAAAAGATATGAAGATGGAACCCAAGTTAGAAGAATTACTTAAAATACTAAAATCTCATTTTAGATTAGCAATAGCAACTAATAGAAGTAATACAATAGGGCCTGTTTTAGAGCATTTTGGATTAAAAAAATTTTTTGATATAGTGGTTTCATCCTTAGATGTAAAAAATATTAAACCGCACCCTGAGTCTCTTTATAAGATATTAAACTATTTTAATATATCAAACAAAGAAGCAATTTATGTAGGAGATTCTATTGTTGATTATCAAATGGCAAAAGCAGCAAATATATCTTTTATTGCCTATAAAAATAGGAGTCTAACTGCTGATTATCATGTAGATAATTTAATGGAAATAGCCAATATTCTTATACCATCCTATTAATCCCTTTTGTGTATCAAATGAAATTTTGTTTACCAGATGAACTAATTCGTTTGGGGAGAAAGTAATATTCTTAAATAGTTTTTCTTCTACTTTTTTACATAATTCAAAGTTTTTTCTAATAACTTTGCTCATCTTTTGATCTCCTTTGCTATATCTTTCAAGTATATAATGTAATCTCTCCTCGAGACTTACTACTTTATCATGGTTTACTCTTTTATCTGAATAATATATTATCTCTTTTTCTGTATAAGGATATTTAGGACTAAATTTTTTTAATATAACATGTTCTGCAACAATTTCTGCTACTTCATGAAATCCATTATCAATACATATTTCTACTCCTATTTTTGTATGATCTTTTCCTGATCTTAATGCCTCTGTTTTTCCTATGTCATGCAATAATGCACCTGCTAATACTTTTTGCATTGATATAGTATTTCCTTGATCAATAAGCTCATAAGAGATTATATATGCCACTTTTGTAACCATAATAGAGTGAGCTTTAATATTATCTAACATACCATATCTATCCATAATCTTTATGCACTCTAAGATAGAAGGTATCATTACAAATTAACCCCCTATGATTCTAATTAGAATTATGGTATTATATAAACAAATTTTTAAAAGCAAGGAAAAATATTAGTAAGGAGAAGAAAATACGGATTTTTCTCAACAGAGTTTAAAAATAACTACTTTTCATATACTAAAAAGGGATAAGAGGCATTTAAGAACTAAACTTAGGCTCCATTCTAAATGGAAGAAGACAGTGCTTATTTTGCCTGTTTTAGCAACGGAATATACTGATCCTACTAATAGACCTGTCTTCGAAAACATACTAAAACAACTAAAGGATGTAACTTATTTATCTAATGTTATACTTGGTTTAGATGCGGCAACAGAAGATGATGCATTTTTTTTAAGAGATCTTCTCAAAGCCTTTGGTTTAAAGAATTGGATTATACAATGGAATGATGGAAATGGTTTTAGTAGTATATACAAAGAACTTAGTAGTGCAGGTTTTAATATTGAAGAATCTGGTAAAGGCAAAAATATGTTTTTGAGTTTTGGGATAGCTATAGCACTTGGTGCAGAATCAATTGGAGTTATAGATGCTGATATTCGTACCTTTAAAAGAGAACAATTAGATCGGTTATTGTATCCTGTAGTAGTATTAAATTATGATTTTTCAAAGGCATATTATGCAAGGATTGCTAATAATACCATGTATGGAAGAGTAAAAAGACTTCTTCTTGATCCTTTGCTGCTTTCATTAAAAAGAAAGTTTGCGGAGACAAAAGAAGAAAAAATGTTAAATCTTATAGAATTTCTTTTAGGCTTTAATTATCAGCTATCTGGAGAAGTTGCATTTCATGTAGATTTATTAAAAAAGATGAGAATAGCTACAAATTGGGGAGTTGAAATATTTACATTGATAGAGGTATATAGGAAGGCTTCTTCATGTGCTCAGGTTATGTTTAGTGAAGAGCCATTTGATCATAAACATCAGGATATATCTATGAATGATAAGACAAAAGGCCTTAATAAAATGGCAATAGATATAGTTACTACTTTAATGCATGCTTTAATTGTAGAAGAAGGACTTGAAATTTCTGATACTTTTTTTAGAGATCTTTCTATATTATATCAAGCAATAGCAGAAGAACAAATAAAAAAATATTCTGATGATGCCAGTTTTAGTAATTTAAACTATGATAGAGATGTGGAAGAAGAGATAGTTAAAAATGTGTTTAGGAATTCTATTCTTCAGGCAGGAGATTATCTCGCTTCTCCCTATAAGTTAACAGAAAGATTTTTGAGACTTGTACATACATTTCCGGAATTCAAACCTTTTTTAGAGAAAGGCTTAGCTGAAGCTGTAATGAAGGTTGAAAAAAAGACTACAAAAATGGTATTTGAAATGCCGCAAACAGTGTCGTGGGAAAGGGTATCTAATAAGCTTCCAAAAATATTCTATGATCTTATAGAAGTAGTTGAACAGGAAAAGAAACGTTTTGTATAATAATATTAAATGTCCCAATATAGTTATATTTTCTGATTTAGATGGAACTTTAATCTCATCTGATACTTATAGCTGGCAGGATGCAGAGACAAGTATAAGATTATGTAAAAAATTAGGTATCCCTATAGTTTTAGTTTCAAGTAAAACAAGGGCAGAAATAGAAATAATAAGGCAAGAGATGGATTTATCTACACCTTTTGTTTCAGAAAATGGTGGAGCTGTATTTATAGAATCTCATATAGACAGAGATAACAAATTAAAATGTGGTATAAAGGATGGAAAATATATAAAATTAGAACTTGGTATTTCCTATAATATTCTTGTCTCTTCCTTAAGAAGGATACGTGATATATTAGGTTGGAATATAAAAGGTTTTTCAGATATGAGCATAGAAGAGATTTCTTATCTTACAGGTTTGGATCTTTCTGCTTCTTATCTTGCTTCTCTTAGAGAATATGATGAACCTTTTATTATACTTGAAGAGGTAAATGATTTATCACCTTTGTTTAATCTTGCTTCTAAAATGGGGTTAAAGGTATTTAAAGGAGGAAGATTTTATCATATCCAGGGTGATAATGATAAAGGTAAGGCTGTAGATCTGCTTATTTCTTGGTATAAAAAGCAGATGGGTCCTATAATTACTTTGGCATTAGGAGATAGCCCTAATGATTTTCCTATGTTGCTTAAAGTAGATTATCCTATACTTATTCTATCTGACATGAAGACTTATCCTTCGATTCCACGGCTAAGAATAAGCAAGAATGT